>JBQCIS010000366.1:0-24746 GCA_051953515.1 Mucilaginibacter sp. | reverse complement strand
ATCCGGTGTAACTCAGGCAGTATCGTGATCTTTAGGTCATCCTAAGATTTCCCCGATTCACCTTCCTGTTATTCCTGTAAGACCTGTCAAAGTACGTCGTTCTTGATGTTATCTAAGTTAGCGTACCCGGGCATTTTTGTCAAGTGTTTTTTTTATTTTTTATTAACAGGTTCCTAACAATTAGTTAAAGAGCATAAAGCCCTTATTGGATTAACTGCGATGGTTTTTATACCGTTTTGGTATTACGGTCAACATATTCACAACCTTACTTTGTTCACAATATCAACCTGATAACCTAAAAAAACAACTTCATAAAGTTCTTAAAATCCTTTTTTTCGCAAAAAGGCATTTAAAACCCAATTAAATTTTAGGTTAAATTTAAACCTATCCACGCTTCAAACTCTTTACCGGATTTACCAATGCAGCTTAACCGACTGGAAGCTCACCGTAAACAGCGCGATCATCACTGCAAATAAACCTGCTACAACAAATACCCACCATTGTATAGATTTACGATAAGCAAAACCCTGCAGCCACTTATTCATGACCGCCGTGTAATAGGCGAAGCGATTACAACGATTAATTTTAAATCTTCTCAGGCAAATGTTTCCAGTATCGTTTGGGAATATGCCTTACGTGCAGCTTTGTGTTTTTTCTTGCGGGAATATTAGTACTGTTAAAGTAATTCTTCCAGAGATTTTGATAAATACCCTCATCTTCAGTATAGGCTGCTATCACCTTTCCGGCACTGTTGACGGATGAAAATTCCATCGAAATAAATTGCGTGTCGTGCAGATCGTAATACATGCCATAGCCACGTTTAATGTCGTATATTATCCATTTCTGATCAGCATAGCGGCTTTTGAAATGCCGGTTGAGCAACGGCAATACATTAAAGTCAGGCTGTATACCTGCATAAAAGCTGCCGTCTTTTAGTTTCTGAAAACGGACAAAGGCTTCCATCCGATGTTTCTCGCGCCGCATAAAGCCTACTATTTCCGATACACGCAATACATAACTATTGCCAAAATCCTCTTCAATATTCACCGGCGAACTAAACGCATAACGGATAAACCCTATCAGCGTATCGTCCTCATTATCCAGTTCGGCCATGTGGGCAATGTATAAACGCTGTAAACCGCTGGGCGACAGCTTTTGCTGTAACCCCTTTAATACCCTTGCAGAGCGTGCCTCGTCTGTAATCACTTTTATCACATTTTCAAATAAAGCGCTGGCATAACATTCACCTTTCTCTAATTTAGTGTGGGTGAGTTTTCGCTCATATATTTCAAACACGGCCGTAAGCAAGCCTTCAAATGTACCATCGTAAAATAGCCGCGTCATTTTATTTAATTGTCTTGATGAATGAAATACTACGGTTTAAAACATGCTCAGTTGATTTTGAGTATTATTCAGGTACTTACTATGTGATTCGGCGAGTATGAACTGTTTTATTTTCATACCTGTGAGGTCACGCCGCTCGAAATCATTGCTTTTACAGATGATAAAATATTTCGCACGGTTAATAGCCACTCCTATTTTCTTTAATTGCTCCCAACCTAACCTCGCAAAGTTTCGGGCCTTTATAATTTTATTGGCTGATTCCACCCCTATGCCAGGCACTCGCAATATCATTTGCAGCTCCGCTTTGTTTATATCAACCGGAAAAACATGCATGTTGCGTATGGCCCAGCTCAATTTCGGATCAATGTCTAAATCAAGCAGCGGCTGCTGTCTGTTCACAATCTCATGCACTTTAAAACCATAAAAGCGCATGAGCCAGTCAGCCTGGTAAAGACGGTTTTCACGAACCATAGGCACCGAAGTATTCAGCGCCGGTAAGCGGCTATCTGTAAGCACAGGCACATAGCCCGAATAATAAACCCGTTTTAAGTTATAATTGCGGTAAAAATGGTTGGCGGTATATAATATCTGGTGGTCATCCTCGGGTGTAGCACCAACAATTACCTGTGTGCTTTGCCCTGCCGGGGCAAACATGGGCGCTTTTTTAAACAGCTTTTTTTCTTCCTTATTCTGAATGATCTCTTTTTTCAGGAAATCCATCGGATCTGTCATATCCTTCCGGTTTTTGTCAGGCGCCAGCAGTTTCAGGCCCTCTTCGGTTGGCATTTCCAGGTTTACGCTTAACCGGTCGGCATAGAGGCCAGCCTCGCGCATTAGCTCGTCACTTGCGCCGGGAATAGACTTCAGATGGATATAGCCATTGAAATTATGCTCGGTGCGCAGCTTTTTTGCTACCAGCACCAATCGCTCCATGGTATAGTCGGCATCTTTAAATATGCCGGAACTTAAAAACAGCCCTTCAATATAATTGCGGCGGTAAAAATTGATGGTCAGGTCTACCACTTCCTGCACGGTGAATGCCGCACGCTTAATGTCGTTACTCTTGCGCGATACACAGTAAGCACAATCAAAAATACAATGATTGGTAAGCAATATTTTTAGCAGCGAAACGCAGCGTCCGTCTTCCGTATAGCTATGGCAAATGCCATTACTTGCATTGCCTAAACCCTTATTATGGTTTTGTCGCTTACTTCCGCTCGATGCACACGATACGTCATACTTGGCTGCGTCGGCCAGTATATTCAATTTTTCCGTTATCCTCTCCGCATTCATATCAACCAAAAATACTAATATTTTTAGCAAACAAAATGCTTGTGAAAAAAATTCGAAAAATTTTCTATTTGCGCCCTGACACCGTCAATAATACGCGACTGGTATGTTTTATACCCAAAGTGCTGCCGGGCGTAATCTTTAAATAGAAGTTGAGATAACCGTCGACAATGGCCTTCATAGTTTTGATGGTTTCATCCTTGAATTGCGGGTCCATCGCCATTTCGGAATGATCAAAAGACAGTTTTCCTTTATCATCCACAAACGCCCAGAACGAATAGCTGAAATTATCATAGGCCTTATTTATGGTAATGTAATACTCGGGGTTCATATAAGCATCCGAGGCATCGAAATTATCCATCACATCTGATTTTACCTGGCTTAACTCAACCTTTACCTTGGGGTTATTGCTCTTTAAGGTTGCAGGCTGCCTTGCCGCGAAGGCGCTGTCGGGTATCCGGTCGGCTATTTCTGATTTACGCAGAATGAACATCGTATCGCGGTGATCGGGCTTACCAAGTGCCTCAGCAGTAGTATGCAGCACATTTTCAAGATAATTTTTGGAGTAAAAGGTCATGTAAACCAGCGAACGCTGCATGTGCAGGGTATCGCCCTCAACCTGCATTACCTGAAATTTCATACTGTCTTTACTCATTTGCATCATTTTAAAGTATGAGCGCGCTACGTTGAAAATAGAATCCGTCTCAGGGAAAATAAAGAAGTTATAGTACTTACCGTCCATCGGGTTCAGTATCCTTGCCGAATCCTTACTTAAAAAAGTGATATGATAGAATGGCTCGGCTTCAAACCCCTGGTTATCAAATGACAGGCCCGACTTTAACCGTCTTTTTACCTCTATAAAAGGAATATTCAGTATGGATTTGAATGATATAGGATGCGGCTTTGGCGGTGGCGGTTGTTGCGGAATATGCCGGTGACACGAAAAACTAAACAAAACAAGAAACAGAAGCAGCAAATGCAGCCAGTTTTTGGCTTTTATAAAATTCATTAATACTAAACGCCTAAAATGCATTGCAATATATGCCATTTTAGTAATTTCACGCTTATCATTTTTGCGTTTTCCAAAAGCATACCCGGGTAACAACCTTTTGGCAATTTTTAGCGTTATCCTGTTATAAACATGCAAATAGTAGAGCCGTAAAATATTACGTCTTAGAGTAACGATTATGAACGAGCAGGAAATAGAGCGCCTCATCCGCATCAGTAAAGAGCACCCTTTACTACCAGAAACCTACATCCCCTGGCAGGAAGATCCGCAACCGGATGATATTTTCCTGCCTGACTTATTAACATCATTGCATGGTTTGCCCGTTTATGATACCCTCACTCCTTCTCAAAAACTCGATCTTGGCCGCCACGAATTGGTACAGGTGATCTATTCTTATGGCTGGGGTGAGAACTTGTTTTGTCTGTTCATGTCGCGCAGGATGCTGGTTACACCACCAGACAGCGCAGAGCATAAATTTTTGATACGTGAGCTGATAGAAGAACTACGCCATCAGGAAATGTTTACACAAGCTATTGAACGCATTGGCGGTAAACCACTCCCACAAACCCGCATGCACAAATTCATCGGTAATTTCAGCAACAAATATCTGCCTGCTGATTTTCTGTTTATGGGCAGTGTATCAATAGAAATGGTGACTGACATTTATGGCAACTATGCGCGAAAGAATAAACAGGTTTACCCCGTTCTCCGCAAAATGTTCGATCTGCATAGTATTGAAGAAGGCCGGCATATTGTTTTCACCAAAGCTTTATTAAAGAAGTATTCTGCAAAAGCCGGTTACATTAAACGTACATTATATAGCCTTACCATAGCGCTGAATATTTATTTTCTGCGGACAATGTATGTGAAAAAGGAAATATTTAACCGCATCTGCATAGAGAATCCGGAGCAGGTTTATAAACTGGCTTACAATAACTTCAAACAAAAATTTGCGGAACGTTGCCTGGGCGATTTAGTAGAGTTTGTATCGGGCTGGAATGGGTTTAACCGCAGCACACGATGGGCCTGGCGATGGCTATTGGGGGTAAAAGTATAGAAGATGAAGAATGATAATTTAAAAATCATGTCATTTCGAGCCTGCGCAAGCAAATGGCTTGGGTAGTTAGGGCAGGTGAGAAATCTTTTGCACCGTGCTTAATATACATATCGCAAAAGATTTCTCCTCGCCTACGCTCTACTCTTCCCGAGCTCGTCGAAATGACTAAGTGGTGGAGATTTGCTCTATCCAATCACTTCATTAATACTCATTTCTTTAATCTCTTTGCTTTCGTTTGGTCTGCCGTTTTTGAAGGCTTTGCGTGGCTTGAGGCCAAGTAACTCAAACATCGCCATATCGGTATCGAAGGATGGATTGGGCGTGGTGAGTAATTTTTCACCTGCAAAGAGGGAGTTAGCGCCTGCCATAAAGCACAAAGCCTGTTCAACAGTGCTCATCTCGGTACGACCAGCTGATAAACGCACAACCGTTTTTGGCATAATGATACGCGTGGTGGCAATCATCCTCACCATATCCCAAACAGAAACACGTGGCTGCTCGGCAAGTGGTGTACCTTTTACCGGTACTAATGCGTTAATCGGCACCGATTCAGGGTGTTTTGGCAGATTCGACAGTGTTTTAAGCATAGAAATACGGTCTTCAACTGTTTCACCCAAACCAATGATACCGCCGCTGCAAACGGTTATTTTGGCTTTGCGCACATGCTCAAGCGTTTGTAGTCGATCGTCATAAGTACGGGTGGTGATGATACGCTTGTAGTCGTCTTCCGAAGTATCGAGATTATGGTTATAAGCATACAAACCAGCATCAGCCAGGCGCTGCGCCTGCGATTCGGTAAGCATACCCAATGTACAGCACACTTCCATATCCAGCGAGTTTACTGCTTTCACCATCTCTATCACCTTGTCGAAATCGCGGTTATCGCGTACTTCGCGCCAGGCCGCGCCCATGCACAGCCTTGATGCACCGCCGGCTTTGGCCTTTTCAGCTGCCGCTATCACTTCTTCTTTCGGCATAATGGCATGAACATCCACACCGGTATTATAACGCGCCGCCTGCGGGCAATATGCACAATCTTCAGGGCAGCCGCCTGTTTTGATGGAGATCAGCGAACTGATCTGTACTTCTGAATAGTCTTTATTTTCGCGATGTACAGTTGCGGCTTCGTATATCAGGTCAAGCAGTGGCCTGTGGTATATTTCCGAAATTTCTTCTTTAGTCCAGTTGTTTCTTACTTCGCTCATTCTCTTCAATATGATGTCAATTGTAGTTCTGTTTTTTAATGATGCACAATGGGTGCATGCGGTAAAAAATGCGTAGCCAGCCACAGCGGCAGCAAAAAGCCTGCGCAGTCGGTAAAGGTAGTAATAATGATGGATGATGCTACAGCCGGGTCAATTCCCACCCTTTTTAATACCAGCGGAATGGATGACCCCGTCAGGCCGGCAACTATTAGATTGCCTGTCATGGCAAGGAATAAAACCACTCCCAGCATTACGTTGCCATCAAATATAAGGGCAATAACAAAAACAATCAAACCATTGGCGGCACCATTTATCAAACCCACCAAAAACTCTTTTAATACGGTATTATATGCCTGGTTATCGGTAAGGTCCGTAAGAGAAATGCGCCTTACCGTTACCGCCAGCGATTGCGTTGCCGCGTTGCCGCCCATACCTGCAATAATGGTCATATATGCAGCAATAATAGGTATAGCAGCCACCGTATCATCAAAATGGCGGATAATAGATGCCGCCAGATAAGCCGTACCCAGATTGATCACTAACCATGGCAAACGGCTCTTTACCGCATCAATCCAGCCACCGCTCAGTTCCTCATCTTCCGATACACCCGATATCTTCAATATATCCTCGGTGCTTTCTTCCTGCAATACGTCGATGATATCATCAACCGTAATACGGCCTATCAAACGCATATTGTCATCCACTACCGGTATAGTGGTAAGATTGTATTGCGATATCAGTTTGGCTACTTCTTCCTGGTCAAGGTCGGCTTTTACATATACAAAATCATCGTTCAGCAGCTCGCTCACTTTGGCGTTTGCCCGCGCCTTTACCAGGTCTTTTATTGAAACGAAGCCTCTCAGCACCTTTTCATCATCCACTACATAAATAGTGTAGAACTCCTCCATCTCCTCCGACTGGTGAATTACATCATCCAGCGCGTTTTTCTTGTCGCTGTTAATGTTTACGCAGATCACCTGCGGGTTCATGATACCACCCGCGGTGTCTTCTTCGTAACGCATTAACGCGCGGATGCTGCTGGCATCTTCTGCATCAATGTCCTGAAGGATTTCCTGCTGATCTTCCTCGTCAAGCTGGGAGATAATGTCGGCAGCATCGTCGTAGTCCAGCTCTTCAACTATTTCCGAACGCTTTTCGGGGTGCAGGTTAATGAGCAGCTCGCCGGGCTCATGTTCCTCATCCATTTCGGAAATAACTTCCGATGCCTCTCCCGTTGGCAGTATGTTTATGATTCTTTCCCTTGCTTCCTGCGGCAGCTTTTCAAACAGCAATGCAATCTCCGAGGGATGGTATTCGTTCAATACCTCCTGTAATTCAGCATCGTTACCTTCCAGCGCTGTTTTAATGCGCTGCAGATCGGTTTTGTCTATTTCGAAGGATTGCATACACGGCTAAATTAGGGATTAATGACCGAAAACAGGAATAAAAAAGTTAGCAAACGCCGAAAAAATATTTATTTGATATATAATTCATAAGTGTCAGGGCGCGTTGCTTTAACGGCGGTTTTTTAAAGCTCTGGTTTTAAGCCGATACCGTCTATTTTTTCTAATTTCTCTACGCTCCTGTTCACCTGCATTTTTCTTATACCTACACGTATCACGCAGGTATTATCAAATTGCTGTTCTATTATTTCGAGGCCATCATCTTTTATCACTTTCATTACATCATTCATCTGCTGATATTCAAAGCGGATGGTATAAATATCATTCAGGGTTTTCTCAATGATCTTTGCCGAGTTCAACGCTTCCTCAGTAGCGGTTTTATAGGCATTGATCAATCCCGGAACACCTAACAAAGTGCCGCCAAAGTACCGTACTACTACAACCAGTGTATTCGTTATATTTCGTGATAATAATGTGTTTAATATTGGCCGGCCAGCGGTACCCGATGGTTCGCCATCATCGTTTATGCGGAATACCGAGCGGTCGATACCCAAACGCATTGCCCAGCAATGATGATTGGCCTTGGGATGTTCGGCTTTTAATTGTGCGAGGATCGCTTTAAGATCATTTTCGCTGTTGATGGGGTATGCAAAAGCAAGAAATTTACTGCCACGATCGCGGAACAGGCCTTCTGCGGGCTTTTCAATGGTGAGGTAAGTATCGTCAAACAGCATTAATAAATATTGGCGAATGAAATGACAATTATCGCGATTATTGCCAACACTATACCAGCTTTATTCAAAAGGCTCAATTTTTCCTTGAACACAAACAAGCCTACTAATGATCCTAATGCAATTACGCCAATATTCATCCCCGCAAACACGGTCGACGGGCTTTTAGCCAGCGCCTGATGTGCCTTGAGATAAAAAAGAATATTGCCAAAGTTGGCAATACCCAACACCCAACCGAAAAAGATATGCGGCCACGAAAATTTGGCCTTTCCTGTGGCGATAAGATAGAACAAACCTAACAGCGATAGTATGAATGCTACCACATACACCATAAACAGCGATGAGGGATAGGAAACGGCTTTCGATAATGCCATTTGCTTAAACAGAATATCGATAACCCCCATTCCGACAAAAACCGTCAAAAGAACTAACCATGTATTAGCCGGTGACCGCTGCCGTTGATAACCATTTTTTTTAACAACAGAACATATAATAGCCGCAAAACCAATTATAATGCCAACAATCTTTAGCGGTGTAAGCGCTTCGCCAAACAACAGAAATGCTGCAATAATGGGGATAAATAAAGATAATCGCTGCGCTACTTCGGTACGTACAATGCCTGTGTACCTAATGGCAGCCGCTATAACCACAAATAACGTTGGCAACAGGAAACCCAATAATGAATAAATATAGATAGTCGCTGATTGCATATTTTGCAGATTGGGTTTCAGAAATATCCAGGTAAGCAGTATGGCTATGGAATAATTCCAGGTAATAGCCTGGTAAACATCTATCTGGTACCGGCGTGCCAGCTTCAGGAGGATGGATACAACTACGCTACAGCAAATACTTAAAAAAATGTAAAACATACCTGGGTAACGAGTGATGAGCAATTAACAACGGCTAATATAGTAAACTCTGTTTAGCTCTTAATAATTATCTCCAGGGCATCCTCGCCAGATGATATTTTGTCGATAACGGTACCATTTATCGCAGGCGCTTTAATTCCCTCATTTAATGTGGCTTCCCCGGTAAATACCCGTGCCTCGTCCCATAAACCGGCGTTTATAAAACTATTAAGGGTAAATGCGCCGCCTTCAATAATTACTGATTGTATGTCCTGCAGGTATAACTGGTACAGGATGTATTGGGGCACGTAGTTATCGAAATCCTCCAGTGCAATGTATTTATTTTTACCCTCAATATCGGTTTTTATCTCATTAAAAACCAATGTTTCAACGGAGTGGTCGAAAATATTCGAACCGCCATGTAACCTCAATTTACGGTCTATTACAATACGCTTTGGCGGCCTGCCATTGGCATATCGTACATTAAGTTGCGGATTGTCTGCCTTAACCGTATTGGTACCAACCAGTATGGCATCTTCTTCGCCGCGCCATTGGTGTACCAGTTTGCGCGATTCCGCGCCGGTTATCCAAAACTGGCTGCCATCCGCCGGGGCGAAAAAGCCATCCGAGGTTTGCGCCCATTTCAGTATTACGTAAGGTCGATGTTTTTGTACACGGGTAAAAAAACGGCGGTTAAGCCACCTGCAATCATCTTCCAAAACGCCCGTTACTACTTCAATACCGGCAGCAAGTAATTTCTCAATTCCACGACCATTTACCTGCTCAAACGGGTCGCGGCAGCCAACTACCACTTTTGGGATACGGTGTTTGATGATCAGATCGGCACAGGGCGGCGTTTTGCCGTAGTGCGCGCAAGGTTCCAGCGAAACATAGATGGCCGATCTGCTTAAAATATCAGCATGATCGTTAAACTTGTCCGTCACCTGTTTTATGGCATTTACCTCGGCATGTGCTTCGCCATATTTTTGATGATAGCCCTCGCCTATTATACGGTCATCATAAACAATTACGGCGCCAACCATTGGGTTCGGACTAACATTACCCATGCCCAATGCAGCCAGTTCAAGGCAGCGGCGCATATATTTTTCATGACCGTACATGGTACAAAAAT
Organism: Mucilaginibacter sp.; assembly: GCA_051953515.1. GTDB lineage: Bacteria > Bacteroidota > Bacteroidia > Sphingobacteriales > Sphingobacteriaceae > Mucilaginibacter. The sequence continues at coordinate 14,727 of JBQCIS010000366.1, read as the reverse complement.
ATTCTTTTCAAACAGAGCTGACAATAATCATATTCATACGGCTCAATTCATATACAGTAATACATACACTTTAAGCATTTATGTTAATTTTTGTTAATCAATTGCAACACTATTGCAAATGTAAATTATAAGATATAGCTTTACTCTTATATAAAACTAAACCCTTAGTTCCGATGAAAACAATAAACCTACTCCTGCTGTTGCCCGGCCTGTTCATACAAATGGCTCATGCGCAACAAACCAACCATATCACATTATCAAATCAATATCCCGAGGCTGGCGAAACCATCAACTTTACTTATGATCCGGCGGGAACTGTGCTTGCCGGAAAAGATTCCCTCACCGGCAAGGTGTATTTTCTTGACAATAAGAATTATCCGGTAAGCGATATTGCTTTAACACATGATGGCAAACTTTTTAAATCAACATTTAGCATCCCGGATAGCACAAAGGCTTTTTATATTAAACTGAACAATGGCCAGGATGTAGATAACAACAACGACGCCGGTTATGTATACCTGATATATAAAGATAAAACACCGGTATCCGGCGCTTATGCTTCTGAAGCCTACATGCGCATGAGCGGTATGGGGGCTGCTTTGGCAAAAATAAAGACCAGCAATAATGCCGATGGATTGGCGCTGTATAAAAAAGAATTCGAGCAGCACCCTGAAACGGCAAAAGCTTATGAAGACATGTACATTTTCCAAATTACCCGCTCAACTGATCCGGCTGATGTAGCAAAAGTGAATGATAAGATAGCCGAGCTGGAAAAATCGGGTACAGAAAAAGATATGCAAACAGCAGCGGCATTATATAATTTCCAAAAGAAGAAAGCAGCAGCAGACTCATTATTTGCGGTGATATTGGCTAAATATCCTAACGGCAGCTATGCACGTTCAATGCTTTACAGGTCTTTTATGAATGCATCTGATTTAACCAAACGCGATTCGCTGTATCAGGTTATGCTTCAAAAGTTTCCGGCTAAACCCGATGAAAAGTTCTCTTACAGCGATATGTGTGCGGCTGACCTTGCCACGGCCTATAGCAAAAAAGGCGATTGGGCAAATACCGGCAAATACCTGGCAGACATAAAGGACAAATCGCAAAAGGAAGGAGCCTATAATAATGCAGCTTATGAAATGGCCAAGAAAGGTGAAAACCTGGATGAAGCTGCAAAGTTTTCAAAAGAATCGCTCGACATAGCTCAGGCTGATATTGACAATCCAAAACCTATGTCATTTCAAAGCCCTAATGACCAGAAAACAAATGCCCGCAATACCTATTACATGTATGCGGATACCTATGCACTGATATTATTTAAGCAGGGAAAAAACAAAGAGGCGTTGAAATATGAGCAAGCTGTTTATGACAACGCACATAAGCCGCTCGACCAGGAAGAAATGGAGCATTACCTCACTTTTTTGGATGCAATGGGCAAATATAAGGAGGCAAAAACTGCCGCTGAAGAAAACATTAAAGCCGGCAAAAGTTCTGACCTTATTGAGGAGAAATTAAAGGTTGCCTACACAAAACTAAAGGGTAGCGACAAGAATTACGACAACTACCTCGCTTCGCTGAAAGTTGCCGCCAAAGAAAAAGCAAAAGCAGAATTGGCTAAAACCATGATCAACAAACCTGCGCCGCAATTCGTGCTAAAAGATCTGGATGGGAAAACCGTTTCATTAGCTGACCTGAAAGGCAAAGTAGTTATCGTGGATTTTTGGGCTACATGGTGCGGCCCATGCAAGGCATCAATGCCCGGCATGCAATTGGCGGTTAACAAATACAAAAACGATCCGAACGTTAAATTTCTGTTTGTGGATTGCTGGGAAAACGGAACTAATTTCAATATTGACGGTGTGAAAAAATTTATAACAGATAATAAATATACTTTTCACGTATTAATGGATGAAAAAGCCGATGATGGCCGTCAGTCAAAGGTTAATAGCCAATTTGGCGTTTCTGGTATTCCTACCAAGTTCATCATCGATAAAAACGGCCATATCAGGTTTACTTATGTAGGCTACGACGGCACTCCCCAACAGCTTGTAGAAGAAGTAACCAACATGATAGATATAGCTGCAAACCCGGATAACATTGCTGGTGAAAAAGTGAGTATGAACAAATAAACCAAATCACATAAACATTAAAGAGGCTGGCGACGGCCTCTTTTTTATTTATAGCTTTGGGCCGGCATAAATTATGGAAACCATCGGAAGTGTTTTTACCATCTACAAACAGGCGTTGGCTGCTGTTTACGAACCAAACGAGATAGAGGCGCTTACACTATTAACACTTTCGGAAATAACCGGATCATCTAAAGCGCAACTGAAGGCTTTCCCCGAAAGACAACTTACAATTGAGCAATCAAAAAGTATAACCACCATGCTCACCCGCCTGCAAACAGGCGAACCGCTTCAATATATTTTAGGTTATACCGAATTTTACGGATTACCATTTAAAGTAAATCCATCGGTACTTATCCCCCGCCCCGAAACAGAAGAACTGGTGGAATGGATATTATCATCGGTTGACAGTAAGGGGTTAGCAGTGGGCAATATACTGGATATCGGTACCGGCAGCGGCTGTATTCCCATCTCCTTTAAAAAGCATTTGCCTCAAGCAAATGTATCGACAGTGGATATTTCGGCAAACGCCATCAATACAGCAAAAGAAAATGCCGCTTTGAATAATGTGGAGATAAGTTTTGTAGAAGATGATATTCTAAATCCATCAAGCCAATCGCTGCTCAACAATCATTATTCACTAATCGTCAGTAATCCGCCTTATGTCACGATGCACGATAAAACCCGGATGCACCGTAATGTAACAGATTTTGAACCACATACCGCGCTCTTTGTACCGGAAAATGACCCGCTGATATTTTATAAGGCCATTGCTGATTTTGCGCTCAAAACACTAAACTCTGAAGGCCTTTTATTTTTTGAGATAAACGAAAGTTTAGGTAATGAAACGGTTGAAATGTTAAAGGATAAAGGGTTTAAAAACATTGAATTACGGCAAGACATGAGTGGAAGGAATAGAATGATAAGAGCCCAGAGAACAAGGATTTAACGGATTATTTAATTTTCAGGATGTGAGTATTTTGCGATTCGATTCGTCGATCTTGTTGATTTTAAATAATATCCTGTAAATCCTTAAAATCCCTTAAAGCCTGGTTCATTTAACTCCTCGGATGAAACTGTATAATCGTCCCCTTTAAAAACTCCCTGTCGAGGTGCGTATAAATTTCTGTTGTAGTTATACTCTCATGGCCAAGCATTTCCTGCACGGCGCGCAGATCGGCGCCGCCTTCAACAAGGTGCGTGGCAAATGAATGCCGGAAGGTATGCGGACTGATGGTTTTCTTCAAGCCAATAGTTTCGGCCAGTTGCTTGATCAGCATAAAAATATAAACCCGGCTCAACCTGCTGCCACGTTGGTTCAGGAAAACCATGTCCTCCTCGCCTTTTTTGATGGGTGTATGTACACGCACCTGCTCTATCCATATTTTCAGCGCTTTTACAGCTTCACTGCCAATGGGTACCAGCCTTTCCTTGCTGCCTTTGCCTGTAACTTTTATAAATTCTATATCGAGGTATAGGTTAGATAGTTTTAGTTCGGTAAGTTCAGACACACGCAACCCACAGCCATATAGCACCTCCAGTATAGCTTTATTTCGCTGACCATCGGGCCTTGAAAGGTCTATCGCTCCTATCAAACGGTTGATATCTTCGTAGCTTAATGTATCTGGTAGCTTTCGTTGCAGTTTGGGTGATTCCAGTAATTCCGAAGGATCGTTTTGGATCAGGTCTTCCATCAGCATATACTTATAAAAGGCCTTTATACCCGACAAGATACGCGCCTGCGAGGCGGGCGTCATTCCCAGTTCTATCACCCATACAATAAATTCGCGCAGATCGGATAAGGTAACGTTTTCCGGACGGAGGCTTGCCTGACGCGAGTTGGCAAACTGGCATAATTTGTCAATATCGCGACTATAAGCCTCAATAGAATTGGGCGAAAGTGATTTCTCCAGTTTCAGGTATGTTTGAAAACCTTTTATTGCCGACGGCCAATCCAATTGATTTTAGTTTTAGTGTTTTATACTGTAAGTTTGACCTAATGAAGATACAAATTATCAATGGCCCAAATTTAAACTTGTTGGGCGTTCGTGAGAAATCAATTTACGGTGATGCCAGTTTTGAAACCTACCTGGATACATTACGCAAACGTTTCGCCGGTGTACAGCTTGATTATTACCAAAGCAACGTTGAGGGCGAGATCATCAATAAAATTCACGAGGTTGGCTTTAGCTACGATGGCATAGTGCTGAATGCAGGTGCCTATACACATACTTCCGTAGCCATTGCCGATGCCATTGCTGCAGTAAAAACACCGGTGATAGAGGTACATATCTCCAACGTTTACAAACGCGAAGAATTCAGGCACCATTCCATGCTGGCGGCAAGCTGTAAAGGCGTAATTGCCGGTTTCGGTATGGACTCGTACCGCCTGGCTATTGAAAATTTTATCGGTGGCTGATAATATTATTGCTCAGTAATACATTGTTATTTAAGTGCTCATTCCCTATACTAAACGCTGCTACCATGTGTAAACAATTTAAAACGCTGCCCCTCCTTGTTTTTTTAGTATCGCTGCTGTCATTCAACACAACGTTTGCCCAGTCAAGCAATACAAAAAGCGAGAAATCTAAACGCGAGCATGAACGAAAAATCATGCATTCGCGCGATTCCATATTGCGGGCAATTAATAAATCGGATACATCCATCAACAGCCTGTTGCAACGTATTGAGCAATACAGCGCTACGTTTAATGAGGTCAACAACAGTTTATCTGAGGGCTTGGATACTGTTGATATAAGTCAGCAACTGGCTCCGGTAATGCGCCGCATCGACAAAATTGGGGTACTATCCAACAATCGTAAATCGAGCACACTCCGTTATTTATTTGTACTGAATGACAACCTTGATCATATACAGGAGGAGTTGAAAGGTTGGCAATCAGACCTGTTAGACATCAGCAGCAAACTGGTTCAGAACCAAAACGACCTGATGATGTTTCCAAAGGACACAGTATTAAAAACCAGTCCTTCTGATAGTACTGTTAGGGCTACATTTTTTGCACAGCGCAAAGCTGTATGGAAGATCTGGCGAAAAGCAGATTCTACCAACCGGCGCGCTTTGATGAAGTTAAGCCTATTGCAGGACAAGATTTCGGTATCGTATACTAAAACGCTGGATGAAACCGACCATATCGACTCCAAGATCAGAAACTTTGCCATAAAAGCCATAGCTGGCGAATCCAGTTATATATGGTTCCCCGATGCACAGTACAATGATTTTAAACCGGCATTTAACGGCACTATAAAGCTCAATCAGCTTCTGTTTGATTACTTTATAAAAAACCATATGATCACCCATTTGCTTTCGGTGCTTTTCTTGGTAATTATGCTTAGCTGGATATTACTGACAAGAAAAACGGTATTGAAACAAGCCCAGGACCCGGAAGCTATATTTAAGGAGGCTAATAATATCTATAAATGGCCCGTAATTTCGTCGTTATTAGTGGTTACGGCCATTGTACCTTATTTTTACAGTAATTTCCCGGTTGTTTTTTGGGAAGTATTCTTTCTAATAGCGGCCGTTCTCACACTCGCACTCGTTAAAAGGAACTATCCTGAAATTTTATACCGTTTTTTAGTACTGCTATTTGCATTGGCGCTGGTATATTCCATAAGCAATCTGTTTATCCAGATCAACAATATCGACCGTTATGCAATATTCGTTCTGAGTATTATTTCGATTATATCCGGGTATTTGTATTACAAAAAAGTTAAAAAACAACCAGAAGGGCAATTGCCATGTACAAGCGCCATCCTGAAAGTGTATATAGGCTTACAATTATTCTCATTATTACTCAATATTACCGGTCGGTTCAGCCTTGCAAAGATCATTGGCGTAACAGCTGTATTCAATATCTGGCTGCTGGTGATATTTTATATAGTGGTGCGTATTATAATTGAAGCGCTTTACCTGCAGTTTGAAGTTAAAAAAGGTAGCAGAAGCCTCATTAACTGGATGGATTTTGCACTGATACAAAAGAAATTCAGAAGTACGCTGCTTTTGGCCGCATTGGTGGTATGGTGTTTTGTATTATTACAAAACTTAAATCTTGATGACTGGTTCGGCGATTGGTCAAGCGATTTCTTTGGGCAATCGCATCTGGTTGGCGGAGCGTCATTTACCTTTGGCGGGTTCGTTATATTTATTGGCGTAATATGGCTGTCGTCTATTGTGTCGCGCATTATTAGCTACCTGTTTGATGTTTCGGCGCAGCGTGTTACCGACCTGTCAACTCTCAAAAAGAAAAACCGCACTTCAACACTCATTATCCGCATGGCGGTATTTACCATCGGCTTTTTACTGGCTGTTGCAGCGTCTAATTTTCCGCTGGATAAGCTAACAATTATTATCAGTGCGTTTGGTGTAGGTATTGGCTTCGGGTTACAGAACATTGTAAACAACCTGGTTTCCGGATTGATACTTGCTTTTGAAAAACCGATACAAATAGGCGATGTGGTTGAGGTTGATGGCGCTTCGGGCACTATGCAGTCAATCGGTATCCGTTCAAGCAAGATATTAACGGGCGATGGCTCAGAAGTGATCATCCCGAACGGCGATCTGATCTCTCACCACGTAATTAACTGGACATTAAGCAACACTAATCGCCAGGTAGCTATACTGGTACATACGGCTTATGGTGTTGATATAGAGAAGGTAAAAGAGTTACTGAAAGGTACACTAAAAAACCGTGACGATATCATGGCTACCCCAGCCCCGGGTGTATTCGTCAATAACGTAACCGAAGGCTTTGTAGAATTTAAGGTATTGTTCTGGGTAGCTGATGTAAATACGGTATCCGAATTAAAGAGCCGGATATTTGTTTGTATTTTCCAGGTATTGAACGAAAATAATATCCCATTGCCATCAGCACAGAAAGACTTCAATTTGCATTTCCCCGGTGTCAACCCATTAAATATACCGGTGGTTGGGGATGCGCCGAAAGATAATCCGCAAGACGGGAAGCCCGAAAGTCCGAAAGAGGGAGAATAACAATTATCCAGGAACACAAAGCCTGTTAAATGAGGGTATTTCATTTAACAAGCTTTCGTTTTATTGAATGGCAAGTTCAGGGATTGCTTCGTTCCTCGCAATGACGAGAAATTTCCCTCTATGAGCAAAAAAACTTCCGGATGTTCCGGCTCTACTGACTTTCGGACTAATAAAAATCCTTCGGATCAAGGGCTGAAAAGATATGCTTCTTTTTAACGAAAAAATCAACCACTATACTGCGCCTGTATACGCCTTTTAGCTTTGCATGGCCCTCTATCTTAACAGACTCACGCTTAAACGCATTACGTAAGAAATTAACATGCGCCTTACTCACTGCTGCCGCGTCTTTCTTTTTGCCTTCGTTCACAAAACGGATCAGGGCCATAAAATCCATCCAATAACGGATAAATATCACATATACCGCCCGCCAGAAAGGCAGGTTCTTTTTAAGCAGCAACAGGTTATTTCTGAAGTTGAGGTATGTTTTAAAGGGGTTTTCGGTATTCAGCGTACCGCCGCCGACATGAAATACTTCCGATTCGGCGCAGTACATTACCTTGTAGCCCATATTTTTTAACCGCCAACAAAGATCAATCTCTTCCATGTGTGCAAAAAAACGATCGTCAAAACCGCCGGCTTCATCCCAGTATTTCTTCTTGATAAATAGTGCAGCCCCGCTTGCCCAGAACACTTCGTCAGACTGGTTGTATTGTCCCCTATCTTCCTCTATCTCATAAAACATACGCCCGCGGCAAAAAGGGTAACCAAACTCATCGATAAATCCGCCGGCAGCGCCTGCATGCTCAAAATGGGTTTTCTGATAATAAGCCTTGATCTTTGGAGCTGCCGCCGCAATCATCGGGTCGCTTTCCATCAGTTCAATTACCGGTTTTATCCAGCCGGTGGGTACCTCTACGTCTGAGTTTAACAGGATATAATAATCTGCCTCTACCTTTTCCAGAACGCGGTTATAGCCACCGGTAAAGCCATAGTTTTCATCATTTTGTATAATGGTAACTTCCGGGTACCTGCTCCTGATAAACTCAACCGAGCTATCAGTAGAAGCGTTATCACCCAATACGATCTCCAGGTTCGGCCAATCTGATGCCACAACGAAAGGCATAAACGTGCTGAGGTGTTTTACCCCGTTCCAGTTTAAAATAACAATAGCAACTTTTGGAGCAGTGTTCATTTATGCTTTGTCCTCCGGCTTAAATTTCCATCTCCGGTGCGACCATAGCCAATATTGCGGTTCGCGCCTGATCATTTCTTCCAGGCATTTGATATAAGCATTGGTGATCTCATATTCGGCGGTTTGCTTTGGTGTTTCCGTTATCGGAATGAGGTTATATTCGTAATAACCTCGTTTTAGTCGTTTCACGTCGCAAAATACAACAACCTGATCGGTTAATTTGGCTAATTTTTCAATTCCTAAAAAAAATGCGGTTTGCTGGTGTAAAAATCCGGTAAAATAAACCGCCTCGTGCTTTACAGGCGTCTGGTCGGCAACCAGCAGGCTGAAGGTTTGTTCATTCTTATATTTCACCAAAGTTCGCGCGGTGTTCTTCATCGCCACCAGTATCGATCCAAACCTCGAACGCATTTTAATAAAAAAATCGTCAAATATCTTATTACTTAAAGGCTTATAAACCACCAATAAAGTAGTATTAAAATATGAGGATAAGCCCAGGTTGGCCATTTCCCAGTTGCAGTAATGCCCTAACGCGCCGATAACGCTTTTGCCCTGTTTAAAGTAGCTTTGGAGCACTTCGATATTATCAGATGTTACCCTTTTGGCGACTTCCTTTTGCGATATGGTGATCATCTTTATTGTTTCCACCATCAGATCGCACAGGTATTGGTAGTATTTTTTCTCGATATCGCGACGCTCCTGTTCGTTTTTTTCGGGGAATGAATTGCGGAGATTTTCCTGTACCACCTTGCGCCGGTAACCGACAAGATGGTAGACAATAACGAATAAAAGATCGGAAATAAGATATAGCATCCAGAAGGGCAATAACGATAGCAGGTATAAAAAACCGATACCTAACCTTGAAAGCCCTTTATTTATCATTATTTTCGACGCGATTTTCTTGCAAACATAAAAAAATATATGATTGATAGCGGTGCCGTTTTACCTATGTGCTACCTTCCGCCGGTGGAGTGGTTTGTTGAGTTGAACAAGTTTAAACCCAACGTTGTAATAGAGCGCGAAGAGCATTTCCCGAAACAAACTTACCGCAACCGGGCCAATATTTACTCGCCCGATGGTGTGTTGCCTTTAACTGTCCCGGTAGTAAAAGGTGCCAAAAACCACACTCAAATTAAAGATGTAAAGATCAGCTATGATTTTAACTGGCAGCGCCTGCACTGGATGAGCCTGCAGGGATGTTACCGCCGCAGTGCCTATTTTGAATATTACGAGGCTGATTTCGCGCCGTTTTATGAGAGTAAGCCAATTTATTTGTTCGACTATAATGAACAAATACTTGCTGTAACATTAAAGCTGCTTAAGATCAATCAGCCCATCAACTACACCGAAACTTACGAACCCGAATACCCATCATTGGCCGATTTCCGCAGCAGCATCCATCCTAAAAAGGATGCAACCTTTCAGCAGAAGCCCTATTTTCAGTTATTTGAAGACCGGCATGGGTTTCAGAAAAATTTGAGCATTGTTGATCTGCTGTTTAATCAGGGTCCGCAGGCGGGACAGTATCTAATCTGAACTCGAATCTTTGAAATTTGAAGAATTTTTAGAACATCAATTTGCATCTATACATCATTCAATTAATTATTCAAATTTTATCAATCCGAGTTCAAGACAAATAAATTTGCTTTTACTAAAAACATCAGCAATTTGTATTGTGAATCAAAACTCCATAGGAGAATATGTTTTACAGCCTGTTTGAAGACATGGAACAAAAGGACAAGGCACTGAAAACAATGTATTCTATAAAAGAAAAATTTGGGCAGGATAAACTGATACGCGCCGTTGAAATAACGGATAGCAGGGTTATAAAAGCGCGATCGGCTTCGGGTCGGTAAAAGCCCTAACCGATCTTGATTATAAAGCAGGTGTACTAAAGCAGCCAAGCACAAAAAAAGAAAACCAAGATTTAACAGATTGGATAGATTAACAGGATGCAGGACTGTTATGGCAACATATTTTACATATTGTAAATCAACTCAATCCTTTAAATCCAGGTTCTTATATTATCCCTCACCTGTCCTAAGTATCCTATGCCGAATAGATTGAGATGTACCAACAGCGGGTATAGGTTCCACAGATCAGTCCTCTCACGCCAGCCTTTTGCTAACGGAAACGCCTCATAGTATGCGGTATAAAACTCTTGAGAAAAACCGCCGAACAGCATTGTCATAGCCATATCAAACTCCCGGTGACCATAGCTTACCGCCGGGTCAATCAAGTAAGGCTTTTCATCTGTGCCTATTAAATAATTTCCGCCCCAAAGGTCACCATGGATAAGAGATGGCGGTTCTTCATCAAATAACCCCGGCAGGTTTTTATAAAGTTGTTCAAAATTGTGCAGATCAGCAGCATTTAGATAGCGTTTGTCCGTTGCCATTTGCACCATCGGCATTAAACGCTCGTTAATGAAAAAATCGCTCCATTTATTATGCCTGATGTTTGATTGTGGTAACGACCCTATATAATTGTCGGTTTGAAAACCAAAACCTTCAGCCGTTGAACGATGCATTTGCGCCAATTGTTCACCTAATAATGTGGAAGCCATCCGCGTTGGCCGCCGTGTATCGATCCATTCCAGCAAGAGGAAACTTTCTTCATTGCTATCGCCTCGCAAGATCAATTTAGGTGTGCTTATTGTGCCGGTTTTGCTTATAGTTGATAGTCCTTCAGCTTCCCGCTTAAACATATCCGGAAACCGATAGCGGTTATTTAGCTTGAGCAGATATTTTGTACTGTTCGTTTGCAGGCAATAAACTGCGTTGATGCTGCCACCGTGTACGGGAGTTGCGTTAAAAACATTTTCCTGCAGTTTTTGCCCGATGAATTGTTTGATATGCTGGGTTATCACTATTCTCCCAATAACTTCTTTTTTTGTGCCTCATACTCCGCTTTGGTTATCGCACCCGAATCAAGCAAGGCTTTCAATTTCTTTATTTCGTCCGCAACCGAATTAACTTTTGAATCATCTGCGGCGCATGGCCTTACTTCGCAGGCAGATATAGCATCGTCTATATACATAGTAAAACGGAACAGGCCGCCGGGATTAACCATAAATATGTATTTATCGGCGCCGTTGAATGATGTTTTACGGATGGCTTTTAACACCACAGTAGAATTAGTGAACTGCTTAGGCAAACTCCGGCCGGATGGCGCACGATTGGGGTCTGGCGGCGGTATAGGGCCCGGGCCATAATCTTCAACAAATGCAAATGAACCGTTTGCGTTGGAGCCCTTACCTAAACGAACAGTATCATTCACATGATAAGTTACGCCATTGGTGGCTTTGTATGACGTGATGCTCTGCGCTGAGCCGAACAACGGCGCACACAATATTATTGTAAATAGTATCAATTTTATTTTCATAAAGCGATGTTTCAGGTGTATGTTGTGTTACCAAGTTAGGCAAAATCCTTTAAAATACTGCAAATTTTGTCCTTCAAAAACGCTATTTTTGCCGATCAAATATGGAGCACATTCGTAATTTTTGCATCATCGCACATATCGACCACGGTAAAAGCACACTTGCCGACCGATTGCTTGAATATACCAACACCATTACCCAGCGCGAAAGCCAGGCCCAGTTGCTCGACGACATGGACCTTGAGCGTGAACGTGGCATTACCATAAAAAGCCACGCCATACAGATGGATTATATGATGGATGGGCAGAAATACGTGCTTAACCTGATCGATACCCCCGGCCACGTAGACTTTTCTTACGAAGTATCCCGTTCCATAGCTGCATGCGAGGGCGCACTTCTTATTGTAGATGCTGCGCAGGGCATACAGGCTCAAACCATATCAAACCTGTACCTGGCATTAGAGAATGACCTGGAGATTATCCCGGTACTCAATAAAATGGACCTTCCGGGCGCTATGCCGGAAGAGGTGAAAGATCAGATCGTAGACCTGATCGGTTGCAAACGCGAAGAAATATTGGCCGCCTCCGGCAAAACCGGCATGGGCGTGCATGATATTCTGCGTGCTATTATTGAACGCGTTCCGGCTCCTAAAGGCGATCCGCAGGCGCCATTGCAAGCGTTAATTTTCGACTCGGTATTTAACTCATTTCGCGGTATTATTGCCTACTTTAAGGTAGTAAATGGCGAAATTCGTAAAGGCGACAAGGTAAAATTCGTAGCAACGGAAAAGGAATATATTGCGGATGAGGTAGGCACACTGAAACTGCGCCAATTGCCAAAAGATGTGATCAAGACCGGGGATGTAGGTTACATCATTTCCGGTATTAAAGAAGCCCGCGAGGTAAAGGTTGGTGATACCATTACAACCATAGATCGTCCGTGCACTGAAGGCATACAGGGTTTTGAGGAAGTGAAGCCAATGGTATTCGCCGGCATCTATCCTGTTGATACGGAAGACTATGAAGAACTTCGCGAATCAATGGCCAAGCTACAGCTAAACGATGCTTCGCTGGTTTTTGAACCGGAATCGTCGGCGGCTCTGGGCTTTGGTTTCCGTTGCGGCTTTCTTGGCATGCTGCACATGGAGATTATCCAGGAGCGTTTGGAGCGCGAATTCAACATGACGGTGATCACTACCGTTCCCAACGTATCTTATCTGGCTCATACCACTAAGGGCGACGAAATTATTGTTAACAACCCATCAGATCTCCCTGACCCAAGCAAAATAGACTTTGTGGAAGAGCCTTTTATTAAGGCTACCATTATTACCAAATCAGACTTTGTTGGCCCCGTAATGTCGCTTTGTATACAAAAGCGCGGTATGATCGTAAACCAGTCATACCTCACATCAGATCGTGTTGAACTGATATTTGAAATGCCGATGGGCGAGATCGTGTTCGATTTTTATGATAAACTGAAGACCATCTCCAAAGGTTACGCATCGTTTGATTATCACCAGATCGGTTATCGCCAGAGTGACCTGGTGAAGCTGGATATACGACTGAACAGTGAGCCAGTGGATGCGCTTTCGTCACTTATCCACCGCAGTAACTCTTACGATTTCGGTAAAAAGATATGCGAAAAGTTAAAGGAACTTTTGCCGCGCCAGCAGTTTGAAATTATTATACAGGCCTCTATCGGCGCCAAGATCATCGCGCGTGAAACCGTTAAGGCAATGCGTAAGGACGTTACCGCTAAATGTTATGGCGGTGATATCTCGCGTAAGCGTAAATTGTTGGAAAAACAAAAAGCTGGTAAAAAACGCATGCGCCAGGTAGGCAACGTGGAAATACCACAGAGCGCATTTATGGCGGTGCTGAAACTGGACTAAAATTCAAATAACTTTGATGAGGGAATATCTGCAGGTAAGTTATTACACTTTATTTGGGATAATAAAACTCATAGAGCTTGGTGATTTTGTATACGGCGAATGGATTGTTTATGATGATAACGTACCAAAATATCATGTTATTGCCTGGCCTGATGAAGGAGCATCCAATGCACTTATCGACCAGTTACTGAAATCCAGGACGGAAACTATACAAAGCATATTAAAGAAAATAAACAAAAGTCAGCACAGAAAACTATCATTGGGAAACAACCCTTTTTTTGTATTTGTAACGAAATCGGAATCGATTGAATTGAATCTTGATTCTTTACCATACGAATGGGTTAAACAAATAATATAATGGAGCTTTTAGACGGAAAATACGTATCAGAAAAACTCAAGGTTGAAATAGCCGAGGAAGCAGCTAAAATACTGGCCGAAACCGGTCGCAAACCGCACTTGGTGGCGGTATTGGTTGGTCATGATGGTGGCAGCGAAACCTACGTGGCCAGCAAAATGAAAAACTGCGAAAAGGTAGGTTTTAAATCGACTTTGGTACGTTATGAAAGTGATGTTACAGAAGACGAACTGCTGGCAAAAGTATCTGAACTGAATGCCGATCCGGATATAGATGGTATCATTGTTCAGTTGCCGCTCCCAAAACATATCGATCCTGAAAAAGTAACCGAGCGCATTGATTACCGCAAGGATGTGGATGGCTTTCACCCGGTAAATCTGGGCCGTATGCAGCGTAATTTGCCGTCTTTCATTCCGGCTACGCCATATGGCATTACTTTGATGCTGAAAGAATACGGCATTGAAACCGCGGGTAAGCATTGCGTGGTAGTTGGCCGCAGCAATATCGTAGGTTCGCCAATGAGTATACTGATGGCGCGTAATACTTATCCGGGTAATTGCACTGTTACCCTGTGCCACAGTCGTACGCCTTACATTAAAAACTTTACCCTTGAGGCTGATATTCTGATCGTTGCTATTGGTAAAAAGAATTTTATCACATCAGATATGGTGAAGACCGGCGCTGTAGTAGTAGACGTAGGCATGAACCGCGAGGTGTCAACCTTAACAAAATCAGGCTATAAACTATTCGGCGATGTTGATTTTGAAA
>JBQCIS010000365.1:0-2956 GCA_051953515.1 Mucilaginibacter sp. | reverse complement strand
AGAATTGAGGGTGAAGATGTAATTATTTATGACCATATTCATGCGGCATCAACCATTCCGCGCAGTAATGGTACGTTCGGCTTTTCATATATCTATTATAAGGATTCTTTTGACGATTTTATTGAATCTGCCAAACAGGAGGTTGAGCGCGTGCAGAATTCAAACACTTTAGATAAAGCCACACGATGGGATTTAATAAGGTTTTCCTCGCTGCCATGGATTGACTTCACCTCTATCTCCCACGCACGTATGTTTTCATTCGAAGACAGCGCTCCAAGCATTTCCTTCGGCAAGATGACAGAAATGGAGGGAAAACGAACCATGCCGATGTCGCTCCATGTACATCACGCCCTGGTTGACGGTTTACATTTAGGGCAGTATATAGATTGTTTCCAGGAGTTGATGAATAAAGGCATCTGATAAATATACCCGAGAGACCATATATTCCTGAAACTATCGTATTTAAAGATGAGCTTTCAGCATGATCAACCAATCACTCAATCAACCTTCCCTACCCTTTTGCGCATCTTTTCCTCTGCCTGTTTCACTTCGTCTTTCTCGCTCAAAGGCAAGTCAGTTTTGAGTTCGTTATGGCCTTTGGCATATTTTAATGCCTCTTCCTTTTTGCCAGCTTTTTTGGTGGGAGCTTTCATGGCTTTGTGTATTGATGTGTATTAAATATCAACCCACGCATTTCAATAATTGTTTACGATTGTTAAAATATTTATTTGACTGTACGCTTAAAGGATACCGGCAATTGCAGGGTTATTTTAAAAATATATTACATTTTTTGTAACAACCCGCCACTGGTATACTCTAAATATCACTTAACAGCTAAGGAACGCAAGTTAATGCTGAAAGTTCTCGTAAAAGCCCGCACCTCAAGGGCCATGTTTTTTTAAAAATCTAAATTTTAATTCAAAAAATGAACCCAATGATTGTTTCATTATGGTGGGTATTGCCCGTCATAATTATTCTTGTGATGTACAAATTTGTTTTGCGCGTATTCTTCGGAATGATCATCGTACCTGACGACCGCATAGGCCTGGTGGTTAAAAAATATGCGCTCTCCGGCAGCAAACGCCTGCCCGACGGCCGCATTATTGCCACCAACGGCGAGGCAGGTATGCAGGCCAAAGCCCTCGCTCCCGGTTTGTATTGGGGTATGTGGCCGTGGCAATATGCTATCACCATGGAGCAGTTTACCATTATCGAGCAGGGCAAACTGGGCCTGGTAAAGGCTAAAGACGGCGCCTCAATGGACACCGGCCGTGTGCTGGGTAAGCCGGTAGATTGCGATAAGTTCCAGGATACCATCGCATTCCTGGATAACAAGGGCCAAAAAGGTCCGCAGGCCGCTTTCTTAACGCCGGGCAGTTACCGCATAAATACTTTTATGTTCGAGGTTGTGGCCGTGCCGGTTACACAGATACACGAAAATAAAGTTGGCATTGTTACCACGCTGGATGGAGAGCCGCTTGAAAAAGGCGAGATAGCCGGAGAGTCGGTAGCCGGGCATAAAAACTACCAGGACCCAATGGCGTTCATCACTGCAGGAGGCCGCAAGGGCTTGCAGGAAGATGTTATATTGGCCGGCACCTATTACCTTAACCCCTGGTTTGTAAAGGTTGAGGAGGTGGATATGCTATACATTCCTATTGGGTATGTAGGCGTGGTCAACTCATTTGTCGGCCCTGAAGGTAAAGACACCAGCGGCGAAAACTTTAAGCATGGTAACATAGTCAACCGGGGCGAAAAAGGTGTTTGGGAAGAACCGCTTGACCCTGGTAAGCACCCGGTAAACATTTACACCCATGCGGTGGAAGTGGTGCCAACAACCAATATCGTGCTGAACTGGGCCGATAGCCGCACAGAAGCGCACGAACTGGACAAAAACCTGTGTACTATTACAGTGCGTTCATCCGACGGTTTTACCTTTAATCTTGACGTGTCGCAGATCATCCACGTTCCCCGTAACGAAGCGCCAAAGGTTATCGCCCGTTTCGGGAAGATGAAGAACCTGATCTCGCAGGTGCTGGAGCCAACCATTGCCAACTACTTCCGAAACTCGGCACAAAAAAGCGACGTTATCGGCTTCCTGGGCAACCGTGTGCAAAGGCAGAATGACGCAAAGGATCATATTAGCCATGTGCTGAATACTTATAACGTTATCGGCGTAGATACACTGATAGGCGACATTGTGCCGCCAGCCGCGCTGATGAAAACCCTTACCGACCGTAAGCTGGCTGAAGAGGAAAAGGTTACTTACGAGATACAACGCCATGCGCAGATAGAACGTAAGGAATTTGAGAGCGCCAAAGCAGGCGCCGACATGCAGCCTGAGGTTGTTAAATCAACCCGCCAGGTAGAAATTAACACGCAGACAGCCGCATCAAGGGTTGCCATGTCAAAAGGCGAGGCTGAGGCTAAAACTATCAACGCTAAAGCTGATGCTGAAGTAAGGATCACCATAGCTAAAGCAGATGCCGAGGCCAAAACTATTAACGCCAAAGCGGATGCGAATGCAACCGAATTGAACGGTAATGCTGAAGCTGCTAAGATAAAGGCGATAGGCCTTTCTGAAGCTGAAGTTACCAAGCAGAAAACGGAAGCTATGGGTACTGAGCAATACGCGATAGTCCGTGTAGCTGAAGCTTTAGCTGCACACGGTATCAAATTGGTACCTGATATCCTGGTAAGCGGAAAAGAAGGCGGAAATGGCGGGATGATTGATGCTTTAATCGGCTCTGAAATGTTCAAAAAACTACAGTTGAGCAATGAGGCTGAATTAACCAAACCTGCGGATATAAGACCTGCAAACCCTGAAGAAGGCAAATAATTATCTAAACTTTCAAACTTTATAAGTTTCCCAAACTTCGCAAGTTTATAATTTCACGTGGTCAATTCTACAAATCAACTCCAAACAAGCCCAGCTTTTATGGTAAGTTCATTTCCA
>JBQCIS010000364.1:0-15046 GCA_051953515.1 Mucilaginibacter sp. | reverse complement strand
CGGCTTCTGTATCGCTTAAGGTCTCATTTTCATGAACCGCATACGAGCCGGGCACAAACTGATGCCTGCCGGGTTTGAGTATGTGTTTCTTAATAGTCATTGGTTATTGTGTCATTGGGGCATTCTATTTTACGAGGCTGCCCAAATGATCTTTCTGATACAGCCCCGGAAGTATCTGCTAACTGATTGCAACCAATGCCTGGATAGCAGCTATTGTGCTGGCGTAGGTTGCGGTACCGGTTGTAGGCGCAATAGACACGGCACGCGGCGGATATGGTTCATGCAGCTTGTCCGGATTGGTTAGTTTCAGCTTGTAGCCGCCGTCTACGGTCTCATCTGCAGCAGTACGTTCCGCATCGGTTAATATCAGGCCATTTACTGCGCCGAAAAGCTCGATGGCTGAATCGCTGGAATTGTAGTTATTAACAACAATGGCGCATACCCGGCCGTAACCCATGGCCTGTAGTTGTGTTTTGACATCGACAGACAAGCCGGCTATGTTAAAGTCGATCTCTTCGGTATAACGTGGGCCGACAGAGGTTTTAGTGAGTTTTGAAATGGTGTTGAAGCTGTTGTTGGTGCCTTCAAACTGGTAGATCTTACCGCTGTTTACTGCTGTTAAACCAGTTACAATAAGCGGGTTAGTGCTATCAAAGGTAAGTGCGATATCCCCCTGGTTAAAGATGTAGATCACATCTTCTATACCGGCGGTTACCGGCTCGCTTGCTCCCAGAGTAAAGCCAGCGTTAATCTTATTATAAATTGACATGTTATTTAGTTAAGTTGATTGTGTTGATTAGGTTAAGTGGTTGGTTAAATGATTAAATGGCAGCAATAACTACTCACTCAATCAAGCTAATGAACCATTCGCTGATTTGGCTAAGTGGTTGGTTAAGTGATTAAATGGCAGCGATAGCTACTCACTTAATCAAACTAATAAACCATTCACTACTGTTAAGCTGATAGATAGAATATCTCGTTAGCGAATTTGAAGTTTACGGCTGCTTTCATGCGCGCTTTCATGCGCACCACGTTATCGTTGGTGTAAGGTTGCATGTAGACGGTTGAAAGTTGTGATTCGTCGCCTAACAGGTCGACACCTAAGAAAAGGTTTGATGCACGGGCGCCCAGTATGGTGTTTGCCTGCCAGTGATTCATCAGTTGCAACGGCATGCCTAAGTAATCCATTTGTTTTGGATCGGTGAATGCATTTAACACATTGATGGCTTTGTTTGCCTGCGCCTGGGCATAGGCATAGCCCACGTGTAACGGGATCTGCAGGTTGAAGTCATCCTGGCTACGGTCGGCCGGGTCGAGCTGTGCATAAACGCTTGATAGTACGGATAATACGTTGCTTGCGTTAATATAGCTAATAGTAGCTGCAGTTGATGTGCCGGAGAAAGTTGCTGCAAGGCGGGTGTTGATCTCGTTGTAGTTACGTACCAGTTTAAAGGTTGTAGAACTAACTACCTGGATGAAATACGATTGGCCGGAAACATTGATGCCTGGTGCACCATTGGTAGTATCTTTACTTGTGCCGGTTGTGCCGGTAACGGTTACCACATCGCCATCGGCTAATGTAGAGGTATCTGATACGGTTACCAGACCTGTTGCGTCGATCGCAGTAGCGGCCATTGAAGTTGCCGGTTTACCGAGGCCTACTTTGTACACGCCTGATGCTGCGGCTATTGATGGTAACAGACCTGTAAAGCCGGCGGAGAAGGAAGCCTCTTTGGTAGCCGATTTGCCCAGCCAGTACAAGCGCTCGTTAGCGATCTGTATTTTGGTGAGGTAGCGCTGAACCATGAAGTCGGACAGGTCGACAACGCCTTCGTAGTCCATAAAAGCACCCGGTTTCAGGCTTTGCGCTTCCCATGATTGTACGAGCTTGTCCCATTGTTCCTGTTTCATAAATTCGTACACGACAGGATCGAGATAGCTTTCGTTTTGCAAGGCGGTAGTACTCTGGTCGACGAACAGGCCCGATGGGTCCTGAAGTACAACGTCGTCATCAACATCAAGGATAACCTTGCGCGATTTAACGTCGTTAATGACAGTCAGCAGGCCGCGTTTCACCGAATCGGCTTCCAGCAGCGTGCTGGCCATAAACCCGGCCAGCGCTTCGCCGGCGTAGGTGTTGTTTGTAAATGTAAATTGAGGCACGTTTTTAATTATTGATTTATTGAATTAGTGATTTAATGAAAGCCACTCTAACGCCTCCGGTAAGGGAGTTTTTTAAAGATTTAGGTTTATAAGTTTTAGCTGTTTATTAAATTAGAAGGCCTTGAAATTGAGATAGTATGAAAAATGCGAAGATTGTTTTTTTCTTTTTTTTAGTTGGATGTATGCGAAACCCAAGTTTAGAACAAACCTTGACTAAGGATTCAGATAAATCTTTTTGGGTGGAGCAAAAAGAGGCAAAAGATGGTAATCTCGTTTACACAAACAATCAATGGGTGTTTTATGCAAATGGATCAGCTCAATGCTTAGTATCGTTTAACCCTAAGAGGAAGGGAACTGCTGTTATCTTGAATTTTGAAGGCCCTAGCGATTGCAAATGGTCATATAATCTCCAAGATAACATCTTAAATATTAGCACTATCAAATATAAGATCACTAAATATAATACGGATACTATATCGATAAGTACTTTAAGTGGAGATCAGTTTGTCTTGATTCGACACAAAACTAATGTTTACTGATATTTTTGATTATTACTTCTTTTATTTAGATATCGCTTTTTTAACAGCGTTTTTTGCCAGTGTAGAAGTAGGTGTGAAGAATGGGGTAGGTTCGGTTTGGGCTTTGTTGCTACGGCGCGAACCTTCGGGGGTGAAGTTTGAACGGATCTCGTTCTTTACTTCTTCGCGGGTTTTGCTCAGGCGTGCATTGGCGGCTTCGAGAGCTGTCTTGGCTTCGCTTAACAAGGCATTTTGAGCGTGCAGTTTTGCTTTAATAGATTGAATTTTGTTTTGTACATCACCGGGTTTTGCCTTTTTGAACTTGCCGGATACGCTGCTGTCGTCATCATCCTCAAAAGTGTCGGCATCAGGATCAGCATCCGGGTCGCTTAACGGTGGCGTTACCTTTTGTACCTGGCCGCCTTTTACCGCGATCTTGCTGCCGGTAGCGGTTGTGTAGGTGTCTGACGCGGCAGGCGTGGTCATGTCGGCATCCTGGTAAACTTCGGTACCTTCATCAATCAACCCGCTGTGGTGCAGGGTGCCTTTGTCGGTAATGGTTTGTTTGTTTACCACTTTTTTAAAGTAGTTCATAATCTTATCCAAAACCGATGTGGTTTTTTCGATAAGTTCTCTGTTTTCCATGTTCATTTTGTTTGTACTGTGTTTATTTAAAAGTTTATTGATGCAACGCTGGTAAATAGCAGGAGCTGTGCTGGTGTAATTTTTTATGATGCCGCTGTTGACGATCTCGGCAGTGTAATCCTCGATCTGGTCGATAAAGCCCAGATCAAGCGCCTGGTCGGCGGACATCCAGGTGACGGCGTTGATGAGGCTATTAACTGTAAGGCCGTCCAACCCAGTTTTGTCCATATATATCTGCGCCAGACGCGATTGTACAATGTTGAGCATCTGCACATCCTTCAGCAATTCGTCGGCATTGCCGCCGGTGCCTACCATGGGCTTGTGTATCATGAGCAGGGCATATTTGCTCATCACCACCGTTTTGCCGGCCATAGCCACTACGGATGCTGCGGAGGCAGCCAGCGCGTCGATATAAGTGGTTACGTTGCCCGGGTATTTCTTGAGCAGATCGTAAATAGCAATGGCATCAAACGCGCTGCCGCCAACGGAGCTGATATGCACCTCTACGTCCTGCCCGGCTGCAGCTTCAAGCTGCGACTGGATATAGGTTGATGAAAGTGTGCCTGAACCGATGCAGTCGGTATCGGTGTCGTAGAGGTAAATTTTTATTGATGAGTTCATAGTTCATGGTTCATGGATCATGGATCATGGTAAGGTGTGATCCATTGTTTAGTTTGTGATTTGGGTTTAGGTTTAAGCCAGGACGAGATTCGAACTCGTACAACCTTACAGGTGATACCTTTAGTTGTTTCCGGAGATGCTGATTATGCTGATTGGCATAAATCAAATATCGGAAGTTTATTTTTGTTTGGTGCTGACAGTAGTTTGTCAGTTTGGGATTTTACCGATTTTTATTAATGATTCCATCGATTGGTCAGTGGAATATTCAAATATCGGAAGTATTTTTTGTTTATGTGCTGACAGTGGTTTGTCATGTGGAAGCCTCCTTCTAAATCCCCCCGGTAGGGGAGACTTTAAGGAGGATCATTTCAAAGATCGGGATTATTTCTTATTTGAGTGCTGACAGTAATTTGCCAGCGCTTAATTTATTGGGTGTAACACCCTGTTCCAGCGGATTTTGTGGAAGATATCTTTGGTGGAATCGGTACTAAAGAAGGTGATCATGGCTTTGCCGATGATATGATCTTCGGGTACGTAGCCCCAGAAACGTGAATCGAGGGAGTTGTGGCGGTTGTCGCCCATCATCCAGTAATAGTTCATTTTAAAGGTATATGTGTTGGCTTTTTTGCCGTTGATCAGGATATTGCTGCCCGAACCCTCTACTTTGTTATTCTCGTATTTCTCTATCGCCTGGCGATATAATGTGAGCGTTGAATCGTTTAGTTTAATGGTCATGCCGCGCTTGGGCATTTGCAGCGGGCCGTAATTGTCCTGGTTCCACTTGAAGTGCTCGTTGGATGGGAATACATCTGCTGCGTATTGCCCGGCTGGCATTACATAAGGCGTAACACTTTTTATATTGCTATAGCTTTTGAGCGTGGCCACGTTGTCGGGCGGGATGATCATCTCGTAGGTATTTACCGCCGGATTGTTGATCACCTCGATATTCAGGTCGGTAAATATTTGTGGGTTCAGCGCCTCTCCGTCGGTTACTACCGTATAGGATGTTTGCTGTTTGGGGGCATTGGGCATGGCTTTGCCGTTGATGCAGACTTGTCCGTTTATGATGGTCAATACATCACCCGGTGTGGCCTGGCAGCGTTTGATGAGTGTAGTGCGCTGATCAATGGGGATGTTTTCATCCACTTCGCTGGGTTTATTGAATACTACTATATCGCCTTTTTTTATTTCGCTGAAGCCGGGCAGGCGGAAATAGGGAAGTTGTATGGCGCCTGAATAGGTTTTGATGCCATGCACCACAGGCTCGGTAAAAGGGATGGACAGCGGGGTTAAGGGCATACGCGGGCCATAGATAAACTTGCTTACAAAGAGGTAATCGCCGGTGAGTTCAGTACCTTCCATTGATCCGGATGGAATGGCATAGGCCGAGAACAAAAGACCGCGGATAATAGTGGCGGCTACCACAGCAAACACAAAGGCATCCAGCCATTCGCGGGCTTTTGATTTTTTGGGTTTATCGGTTTTTGCTTTTTTGCTGAAGATGCGGATGCTTTTCATGATAAACAAAGTTTAACCTATTGGATGTAAGTAGGAGTGGGTTGTTACAGGGTTTGTGAAAATTATTTGAATCCTTTGCCTTTGCGCACGCCCTTCTACAATTTGATAAACTCAGTGCAGGCTAAGCCAACCATGACATAATGTAATATTCAAGCTCATTTAACCACAGAGATCGCAGAGATTTACACAGAGAACACAAAGTTTTTTTCTCTGTGTTCTCTGCGTTTTATTTCTCCGTGGCCTCTGTGGTTATTATACGCTATACTGAATATCTCATTTTATCTTAGAGTTGCCCCGATTTCATATCTCAGGATGACAACCGCATTTTTTTTCATAACTATATTATAGCTTTACTTATACCTCAAAACTCTCCAGAGCCCGCCAGATGGTGCGTTCGTCTTTATCAAATTTTATGGATGCTTCGAGTACGGATTGGCGCTTGCTGAGCCCGCGGGTTTTAATCTGGGCGTGTACCCAGAGGTAGATTTCGCGGTAGAGGAAAACTTTGGCGGTGATGAAGCCGGCTTTAAAGAGTTCGGAGAAAATGCCATCGTCGAAAAGGGTGTTGGCGAGTTTGATATTCATGAGGTTTTTTATGTTGGATATTTATAGCGATAATTGACTACATTGGTAGCCTTAAACCTGTATTGATATGCTTAAATCTTTTACGCCGTTTTGTTTTGCTGCTTTGTTTTTGCCGCTGCCACTTATTGGTTTTTCGCAGAAGCTGGAGAAACAGGTGATTGACAGATTCTCTGACGACACCACCAAACGAACAACCATGGAAAGAATTGGCGCGGTGGACAGTTTCAGCAGTCCGGAAGCGACTTACCTCAGTGCGGGCGCTACAAAAGCAGGTGATGTTACCTTTTTGGATATTGAACTGGATGCCACCACCATTAACAATTATTATTTTACGGTTAGCAACGGCGATAATTTGCTATTGAAACTGGCCGATAACAGCGTTATTAAATTAACCAACTCCAATAATATTAATACCTGTAAGCGTTGGATCAAGCATGGTTTTATAGGGCGGGAGTATTTTATAGCCAATATGGCGTATGCCATCACCAATTTTCAGATAGATAATATCATGGCATCGGATGTGGTTGCTGTGCGCGTGGAAACGGATAACGGTCATTTTGATTTTGATATAAAACCTAAAGGCAACGCCATATTGAAAAAAACATTTAAGCTGATAAGGAGCAAATAAGCCTTATAAATTTACCCTGTTGATGGTTTGGGCGAGGATATTTTGCTGGTTGTTAATATCCTTTACATCCACATAAACCGGCGGGAAGTTATTGATCATCTGGTAGGCGATGGTGTTGGCGAGGTTTTTATTGTCGTTTACCGGCTGATTGTAGTAGCGGTTGGCATTGCCGCCATCGGTAAAGATACCACCTACGGCAAAACCTTTGCCGGTTGCGGTGGTAGAAAAATCACGACCGCCGAAGCCTACGTTTATGGCGCTTACCAGGTTGCGGGCCCAGGGCTCGCGCATGGCTTCTGATACTACTATGCCCTCGCCTGAACGCAGGAAGGCGTTGGTATTATCGGTACGGCTGTAGCCTGGCAACATACCTCCGCGACCGTCGGACCTGTAATGCAGACCACCTGCTGCGTAGGCCGGTGGTTTTTGCGAGGCGATCTGTGCAATTTGTGCAGCGGTTTGTGCCGCAAGCGCAACAGTCATTGCAATAGCTCCCGGGAAACCTGGATCATCCCAAAGTTTGACCTCGGCAACGGCTGCATTCATTAATATTTTGGCAATATTTAATTCCTGTTCTTCTTTAAAGGCCTTTGCTTTAATTTGATTTATTTGCTGCTGATATTTTTGCTGGATAGCCAGTTTCTGTGTACTGGTGAGACTTGCATTATTTAGTTCGGCTGCTTCATCTTTTTGCAATGCGGCTATTTTTGCTGCACTTTGTTGTTGTATGCTTTTTCCCAATATACCAATGCCCTCGGTAGCAATTGTTTGCCATGATTCTTTAATCTGTGATTTAATATCATTCATCACTTGAGAAAACTTGGTTTTTAAATTGGTTACCGCTTGATCTGTTGTCCCAGTTCCATTTGAATTTTTGAGGTTTAATTGTGATAGATCGGGGGCAGGAAGATTATTCGTTGAGTCAGCTGGAATTGTGGATGTACCAACCATCTCAATTTGTGGCCGTCTTTCATTCTTTGAGTGATGCCTATGACCATTGCTATTCTTCTCTTCTTCACTATAAGCGCCAGCAACATAATCGCCAAGATCTTTATAATAGCCTTTTTGTCGTTCTACCGATTGTTTTACATTTTGTTCATGAGTATTAATAGCTTGGCCAGCATTTTTGGTGCCACTATTGTAGGCGTTAACCATTTCGCCAACAGTTTTAGTCATTCCATCTTTTGCTGTTTTTAAGGCAGTGCTTATTTTATCGGTGGCATTGGTTATACCTGTAACAGCCTGGATGGCTCCATTAGTTACTTTTTTAAAGTCGAGATGCATAATGCCATCCAAAATCACACTCAAGGCTGTAAAGCGATTAATGAGATTTTGCATTATTATCCTACCTAACTCCTTAATAGTATCGATAGGATGGCTAAAGGCCTTGATAAAAATATCCGTAAGAGCGCTTACAAAGTTTCTTACGTCATTAACAATTACACCGATGGCTGAGATAGCACCTTGTAGCATTTTACCGCCTTCAGATGAATGAACAAAGGCATCGAATAGATATTGAACTATTTGTAGCAAGAAATCAAATCCATCTGCTTTTATAGCTGTTCCTATACCTTCAATACCGTCTTTCATTACATCGAGTCCGGATTTCATTATGTTAAAACCCTGTGCCACATCCTGCAGGCTTGGCCCAAACTCGCCCGAAATATCTTTTATTTCATCAAATGATTCTTTCAGATGATCCATTGTAGCTTTGTGCAGATCAAATGCTGATCTGCTCTTTTCCACAATTGAGTTTTGTTTGGTTAGCGTTGAATTAACTGCACCCAAACCGGTTTTAACTTTTTTTGCTTGTGTGACGGCAGCGCCCATAGTTTTGGTATGGTCATCAACAGCTCCTTTACTGCGAATGGCAGCAGATGCCTGCATGCTTAACGCATTGCTTGCAGTATTAATACTACTTCCCGCAGATTTTACCTGTTTAGCGCTATTAGTCAGGCTTTGTCCGTGTTTATCAGTAGCGGCACTACATCGGATTGTTTGTGCTTGTTGATTCTTTGCTGAGGCAGATAATGCCTGAATTGCCGAATTTAGTTCTTTTACTTTTGTTGAGTTATCGCCAAGCGTTATTGAGTATTTTTCTTTAGCTGTTGTTAATGCGGAAATAAGCGTTTTATTTTGCTGTAAACTGCCGGTAGCGCTATCCAGTGCAGTTTTAAAGCCATTTAACTGTGTTGAAACATTTTGTAGGCGTTTATTATATATCTCGATCTTATCTGCACTGTTTTTAAATGCGTCAGAATTTATTTGACCTGAGTTAGCCAACTGTTTTTGCTTTTCCAGTAAGTCAGTGATAATAGTATTAAGGTTGCCAATGCTTTGTTCCAGTTTATCAGTTTCGGCCGTGATTTGAATACTGATGTTTTTGCTGATATCATCTGCCATAATTTGTGTTTAGTATAGGTTTAAGATAATTATGCCAATTGGCATATAATGTATTAAAAAAAATAAGCCTATTACAGGGGCTCATTTATAAGTAGACGTAGCATTTAAAGATCGGATTTATTTTGCTGATCATGAGCTTTATCTGCTTGATCAGCAAGCGTATTATCTACGTATGAGATTTCAATCTCTAATTGTGAATTTATAGGTGTAAGACCTATTTCTATATAATTGGTATTGCTGTCCGTAAAATCAGTGTGATAATCCACCTTGCCAACTAATAAGCCAAGCTCCAATGTGCTGGTATCATCAGCATTATAGGGCGATGTGTAGTTTTTAATCGATTGACCTGCGCCATAAACTCCAGTAAAATCATTAACAAAACCATTATACATGGCAAGGGCATGCCCTGATACATCCGGCACGAAATAAAAATCAGCATCGTAAGCTTTATTATTCACAAACCTGACAAATAAAACTTTCGCTCTGTCTTTCCCCAATTTTACATTATTAAATATTAGTTCGTCTTTTTTGTTTGCTACAAGATTTGAACCTCGGGCTTTCATTGCTGTTATTACCGCAAGCTTACCGCTGCCAAATTTAATACCTAAAAAGCCATCAATAGGTTTAGTAGTTTGCGAGAATCCTATAAAAGGGATAAGCAATA
Organism: Mucilaginibacter sp.; assembly: GCA_051953515.1. Classification (GTDB taxonomy): domain Bacteria; phylum Bacteroidota; class Bacteroidia; order Sphingobacteriales; family Sphingobacteriaceae; genus Mucilaginibacter. Next base: position 5,301 of record JBQCIS010000364.1, on the reverse strand, counting down.
ACGTGGTAAGTAAGATTTTTTTCATTTTAAGTTTTATTTAGCCTTGTAAAAATAAGAAATGGGAATATGGTTTGCAAAGAATATTAGCAAAAAACATTGTAAAATTCATTCTGTTATATGATTTGAAGTAATAGTTTAAATTGCTATTTCCTAACTAAAATCCGCACTCAGGGTCCTCTGCGAGAGACCCTGCGGGGACGTAAAAGGCTAACTGGGCCTCAGCTTTAAGCAAGTCATTTTTATATAGTCATCGCCTTTATTGATCAGATTTTTTTCGGCTTGGTTTAAATCATTGGTTGTACCATGGTTTTGCCAAGCGTTTTGTTGTATTGCTCAAGCACCGTTTTTTTATCGAGAAAGCCTTTTCTGGCCAGATCAATATTGGTTTTGAGTTGCGTTACCTGCTGAACGGCGTTTGAATAATCGGTGCTTTGAAGTGCTTTGTTCATTACACCTAAGCTAAGGGTTGCCTGGCTTATGGCTTCTTTTCCTTTGATGAGGGAGGTTATCCATTTGAGGATTTCGGGGCCGTAGGTAAGAAGAATTGCTAAACCACCCGATAATGCGGTTTCCCATGCTTTAAACCCTTTTTCAACTCCTTGGATAGCTCCATACCAAAGTTTAAATGAATCTGATAAATCAGACACATTATTTTTTAATGAGTTTCCAGAAGATGCAACTGTTTGATTTTGCGTGCTTATCTTATTTAGGGCTGAACTTGTGTCCGTTAAAGCTTTATTCAGCGATTGCAAGGGGGAAGATAAGTTGTTTAGTGATGAACGGAAATTATCAAAAGCATCTTTGTATTGATTTATTTGTTGTTGTCCATTGGATGACACATCGATATCAACCGATATTTTTTTATTTATTTCATCTGCCATAAGAAGTTATATTTGGGGATTGACTAAAAATTGTTAAAAATGAAAACTTTACAAGCAAAATATTTCCCAAGTGCGAATTGTCGTGAAGTAACTCAATTTGTAGCTGCAAATAATATTAATAGAGAGGATATTCTCATCATTACGAGTGATGACGGTAATTACACACTTTTTTATTATGCTTGATTTTTAATAAATTAAAACGCTATTTAAAGTATATACATATTTATTGGGAGTCTTATGCCAATTGGCATAAAGGTGCTTTCATGTTTGAACGCGCGGCACGCGCGCACCAGCAAAGTGGGCCTATCCATTTGAGGATTTCAGGGCCGTAGGTAAGAAGTAGTGATATACCTCCAGAAATAGCAATGCCCCATTCTCCAAGCGCTTCTGATGATTCTTTTAAAAGATTTCGCCATCCTAAAAAGGATTCACCAAGACTTTCTATGCTATTTTTGGATTCTTTACCTGATGAGGATAGCTGCGATAAATTTCTATTAAGTGTATTTATACCACTTGAAAGATCTTTTAAAGGTGTGCCGAGGTTCTTTACCGCATCTTGAAGGCTATTAAATGCAGATTTGTATTGATTAACCTGGGATTGGCCATCGTTGTTTATTTCTACATCGATAATTATTTTTTTGTTAATGTCGTCTGCCATAGTTAATATTATGAGGAATAATTAATGAAATTTTTATTATAAACTAAGTACACAAATGAAAATCCTTAAATCTGAAAGCTTTAAAACATCAGGCTCTCTTTGCGACTTCTTTAATAAGAATGGTTTAACCAAAGATGATATCGTATATATCACAACGAATGATTATTGGACAGTATTGTATTATTGGGGGTAGTGATAGCAAAGGGATAATGTAACTTGAAGAAGTCATTTCCTTTATGCCATATGGCATAAAGGAAATGGGCAAAAAGTAGAATTACCACTTAGCATGCGTTTGCCTCCTGCACATTCTGACTACCTGCAGGGGCCTCTGTAAGAGACCCTGCGCAAGTGCAGACTGGCCTTGTGTTAGCTGGTTCTGATGTTGCTGGGTGGAAGTAGTAAGGGTATTGATAGCGGCATTTAGTTCGCCAACTTTTTTGGAGTTTTCGCCCAGCGTTTTTGAATATTTATCTTTTATAGTAGTTAACGCTGCTATAAGCGACTGATTTTTTTGGAGCGAACCTGCTGCACTATCCAGCGCTTTCTGAAAAGTGCTGAGTTGTGTTGTTGCATCCTTTAAGTTCTTTTGCAGATCACTTAATTGATCGGCATTGTCATTAAAGGTATCAGAATTTTCTTTGCCAGCATCTGTGAGTTTCTTTTGCTGATCCTGCAAATCCTGGATTGACTTGGTAATGTCATTAAGAGATTGTTGCAACTGCGTGGTTTCGGCAGTTATTTCAATTACGATGTTTTTGTTTAAATCGTCGGCCATAAGTTTATAAGGTTAGGTTTATTATGCCAATTGGCATAATTTATATTGAAAATTAAGCCTGTACAGGCTCAATCATATTTTACTAATAATCAGATTTGTTTTTTGCTTTTTGAGCAGCGTCAGCTTCGGCCTGAAGTGCGCCATCATAATAGCTGAGTGCTATATACAATTGTGTGGTTATTTGAATCTCGATAGAATTATTGTTAGCAGAATTCCAGTCTGTATAAAAATCAGCATAGCCGTTTTCAATAGCAGTTACTTCATGACCGTCACCATCTTTAAATCCGCTTCTAAATTCTTTAGTAGGCGTTCCTTGTCCGTACGCATCTGCAACATCATTAACCACATCGTTATAATAATCGATGGTATGCTGGTCGATATCGGCTTTAAACAGGAAACTTGCAGAATATGCTTTGTCGTTGATGAATTTTACTAAAAAACGCTCTGATTTACGATTACCCAGTTTGACATAAGAAAAACATACTCGCTGTGCATTAGTGCATGTTTTATCAATTACGCCGCCCCTCGCTTTTACTGCATTAATTACTGCAAGCTTACTGCTGCCAAATTTAATACCCAGGAACCCCTCTATTGATTTAGTAGTTTGTGAGAAGCTAATAAATGGTATTAATAATAATGTGATAAGTAGGAATTTTTTCATTTTAAGTTTATTTAGCCTTGTAAAAATAGGAAATGGGAATATCGTTTGCAAAGAATATTAGCAAAAAATATTGTAAATATCATTCTGTTATTTGATTTGAAGTAATAGTTTAAATTGCTATTTCCTAACTAAAATCCGCACTCAGGGTCCTCTGCGAGAGACCCTGCGGGGACGTAAAATTATAAAAATCAGTGTTTTGACTTTTCTGCTATTTGCTTTAAAATACCGTCCTGAAATTCTACCGTAATATTCAGATCAGTATCGATTGTGGTGGAAACACCATTAGGATGGGTGCTGTTATCTTCCAGCCAAAATGAATTATACTCCAAAAAACCTGCCCGCACCAAAGTCATTGCAGGACCATCCCCATCCTTATATGGGGCTTTATAGAGATTTAATGTTTTAGGGGCACCGTATATACCCGTTATGTATTCAACCATATTATTATAGTCGTCAATACCGGTTTTAAGGTCTGTAGGTGAGAAAATAAGCATCGCTTCGTAAGCCTTATTATTTAAGAACCTTATAAAAACCATATTGGCGACCCGATCACCAAATTTTACATTCGAAAAATTTTGAGCATTTGCGTGTTTAAATTCAGGATGAAAAACACCTCCCATTGCCAGTATAGCGGTTTTGACTTCTTCTTTGCTGCTGCCGAATTTTATTCCCAAAAAGCCATCGACAGGTATCTTAGTAATTTGCGAAAAGCTAAATACAGGGATTAATAATAGTGTAATAAGTAAGGTTTTTTTCATTTCTAATGATCTTTTTAGATCAATGTAAATTTAAGCAAGGAACATTGAATTTGCAAAAAATATTAGCAAAATAATCTATTGTTTAAGCTACCCCAACCTTACCAATTCCACCTTACACGGCTGTCCCTTCCGCCAGCTGTCTATCTTATTAATATAGAAATAGGCATTATGCTGTTGCAGGTAGATGGGTATAAGCAAGTCGATTTCGGCAATGTCGCGCGGGGTGAGCAGGAAGTAGCGTACCAGTATCTTGGTGTTCTGTAGTATTTTTTGCAACGGGCCGTAATATTTGCTGCGCAGGCCGGGTATGGGTGTTGTAGAACCCTGTGGTGTTTTGTCGCACCAGCAAAGGTTGTATTCGCCATCATCTTTATAAAAGTAGGGTACGCTGATAATGTCATTCACCGCGGTGCTTTTTGTGCCATCGGTAAAGGTTACGGTTTTGCCGCCGTTCTGGCGCAGGTCTATCTTGTTATCCACCAGTATACGCGGCTGTACGCCTATGGTAAAATCGGCCGGGCCGGTAGCCGGGGCTGTGGTGTTATCAATCATCTTTATCTGCGCGGTGGTGCCGCCATAGAACGGGCTGTTGATAGATGGGCCGAATTTGCTCACGATCATATCAGACGGGACGGTGCTCAGGGTTTGGTCGTTGATGATGATCTGGTCCCAGCCGAAACGCAGGGGCGTAATGTTGGGATCGGTTTGGTATTCCATGTAGTTTACCTGCGCGTAGTTGCCCAGCTTGTAGTTTAGCTGTTTGCCCTGATCGACACATTTCTGCGACCAGTCTTTCGCTACCGGAATGTTGTTTACAATGTCCCTTAACGATGAAAAGATGATGCTTTTGGTGTAAACATCGGCCTGGCAAATAATGCCGAAACGCTGCAGGGTGTCTTTTAGCAGGTCTTTTTGGGATATATCGGGGAAGATGCGCTCGCATTGCACCATCTGGCCGAATAATACGTTTGACTGTGTGGGCAAAAAGGAAACTGCCGAACCGGGATAGATGATCACCTCGGTTTGTGAGCTATCCACAATGGAATAATTGATATTGAGCGCCATACCGGGCGCCAGTTGTACATCAGCCGATATTTTTTGCTGGTTGAAGGTTTGCTGCCAGATCAGTCCGCCGCCGCTGCCACCAACTTTCGTTGCCTTGCTGCTATCAAAGGTATATACGCCGGTACCTACGTTGGTGTTTGATCCGTCGGGATTGCGGGCGTTGATGCCTATGGTAAGCTGCGTGGCCTTGGTGTTGCCCGGCTGGCCGGGATGGCCCTTCATGTAAAAGTTAAGCAGTACGGTAACCGTACCGTTAATGTAATTGGGCGCGACGTAATTTATACCGTCGAACACGTTGGTTACCGGAGCAAAACGGATGTTGCCCGATGCATTGGTAATGGTTGTGGCATCGCCTTTTGTGCTGGTAAAGCCATTGATGGAAGGTTTGTTTTGATAGTCGGTACCATGCTCCCAGCTACCATTGCTAAATTGCGCAATGAGCAACGGGTAAAGCGGATCTGACAGCAGCGAACCTTTGGCCGTGTACCCGGTTGACTGTATGA
>JBQCIS010000363.1:0-26893 GCA_051953515.1 Mucilaginibacter sp. | reverse complement strand
CAGAACAGTGAGGTTACGATACCGATCATCAAAGTGGTTGCGAAACCTTTGATCGGGCCAGAACCGAACAGTAACAGGATCAAGCCCGTAATGAAAGTACTGATGTTAGAGTCGAGGATTGACCATAACGCATGTTTAAAGCCGTCGTTGATAGAAATGCGCAGCGATTTACCTGCCGCCATTTCCTCACGTGTACGCTCATAGATCAGTACGTTAGCATCAACCGAGATACCGAGTAACAGGATAATACCTGCAACACCTGGCATAGTTAATACAGCGTTGATGCCTGCCAGTACGCCAATCAGGAAGAACATGTTGATCAACACCGCGATTACCGCAACGGTACCTGCACGGTTGTAGTAAGCAATCATGAAGATAAGCACCACCACAAAGCCCAGTACGCATGACAGTAAACCCGCGTTGATAGCTTCCTGGCCTAAAGACGGACCTACTACCGTTTCGCTGATGATAACAGCAGGAGCCGGTAAGCGGCCGGCTTTCAGTACGCTGGATAATGCTTTGGTATCTTCGGCAGTAAAGTTGCCGGTGATCGTTGAGTTACCATTAGGTATTTTTCCCTCTACACCGGGAGCTGAATAAACGTTATTATCAAGTACTATCGCAATATAATCATGGGTTTTGGCAGCTTCTTCAGTAATATTGGCCCATTTGTCAGAGCCCACTGTGTTCATGTCCATCACCACTTCAGGCTGGCCACGCTGATCGTTGTCTGAACGCGCATCGGTAATAACGTCGCCTTCCAGTACAGGGCCATTTTCAACACCCGAAAGTTTTATAGCGTATAGTTGAAATACCTTTGCGTTTTTGTTGCTCGGGTCAGGTTTTACCGACCACAGGAACTTCATGTTGTGCGGAGTTACTGATTTTGCTTCAGGGCTGTTCAGTAATGCATTTACCCTTGCCGTGTCTTTCAGTAAAACCTGGCCAACAACCGGACCGGGTACCCATTCAAATTGCTTATTCTGATCCTGGTAAACCATAGGACGCAGTACACTGAACAGCGCTGCTTTTGAAGCAGCAGCATTTTGTTTGGCAACTGCTTTTGAAGTGTCCTTAGCTGTGCTTTTTTGTACTTTGTTTAACAACGACAGACCACCTTTTGAGGTATCTGTTTTTGTTTTTGCCGCAGCAAGGGCAGGAGCAGCAGCTTTTGCAGTAGTATCAGCTTTTTTAGCAGTATCTGCTTTTGCCGCTATTTTAGAAACCGCGTTGTTGATTGCTTCAATAACCGCATAGCCTTGCCCAGGATGGCCCTGGTCATCGGCATTTTTAAAAGTTTCGTAGAACTCCAGCTTTGCAGAGCCTGATAACAGTGCACGTACACGCTCTTCATCCTTAACGCCCGGAAGTTCGATCAGGATACGGTTGGTGCCTTGTTGTTTCTGGATATTAGGCGAAGTAACACCGAACTGGTCGATACGGTTGGTTAGGATGGTGTATGACTGGTCAACCGCTGTTGAAGCTTCAGTCTGCAGGAAGCTTTCAACTTCGCTGTCGGACGAATTAAACTTAACGTGCTCCTGATTGTCCTTGGTAGCAAAGATAGCTGCAAGTTTACCGTTCGGATTTAATTTCTGGTAAGCCTCAACAAACAGGGTAATATAGTCTTTGTCGCTTTTACCTGATTTGCTTTCAGCATCGGCTGTAGCAAGCGCCTGGTTAAATACAACGTCGGGGTTGTTGTTTGATAATTTCTTTACCAGGTCATGCAGTGATATCTGCATGGTAACGCTCATGCCGCCCTCGAGATCGAGGCCGAGCGCAATTTCATTTTGTTTACAATACTGATAATTGTGACCAAACAAAGGATACACGGGTTGGTTCGACATAGAGTCGAGATAAGCCGTATACTTTTTTGAGTCTCCTTTTGCGTAAGCCTTTGCGTCGTTCTCCACCTTGTGGGTTACCCAAGTGAACGAAAGCTGGTATAAACACACTACCGCCATTATGATGGCGAAAAATTTAACAACCCCTTTACCTTGCATCGTTTATTTTATATGTAAATCAAATAGTTTATAAGTCCTTTTTAAAAACAGAGGGCAAATCTAATAAAATTTTGTAAGCGCGAAATTTAAAATTAAAAACAAAAAAAAGGTGATAAATGTTACACACGTTCGAGAGTAATGAACGAGTATGCATACGGGTTTTTATCATCCGGAGCATGGTCTTCACGATCGGTTTCCCTCCATACTTTGTAATCTATCTCCGGAAAAAAGGTATCCGCGTCAAAATTTTTATGGATGATGGTAAGATAGATGCGATCGGTAAGGTGCATGGCCAGCTTATAGATTTCGGCGCCGCCTCCTATAAATACTTCTTCCTCGCCCTTGCAAAGTTCCAGGCCTTCCTCTACTGATTTTACTACCTCGCAGCCAGGAATGGCAATATCCTGCCGGGTAACTACAATATTGCGGCGTTTAGGCAGCGGTTTGCCAACTGAATCAAAGGTTTTACGGCCCATGATAATGCTTTTGCCCGAAGTGATGTCTTTAAAATGCTTCAGGTCGGCAGGCATGTGCCAAAGTAACTGGTTGTTTTTACCGATGGCGTTGTTTTCGCCGATGGCAACGATGCTGGATACGGTCATAGGTTAATAGAGACTAAATGTTCTTCAATCCACAGCTTTATTTCATCAAAACGAATTTCGCCGCTGCTTGCTGCAATAGTCATTTTGTATTTTTCATCGTCAGAAGCTATTACATCAAATCCATGGAGATTTAATAGGAGCTTTAACAAAATAAATGCTGTGCGTTTATTTCCATCCACGAAAGGATGATTGATTATTAAGCTTTCAAATATTGCAGCGGCTTTTTCTGACGGAGATGGGTATAGTTCCTGTTGATCAAAAGTCGCATAAGGTCTTGCTATAGCTGCAAGTATCGAACCTTCATCCCTTATACCGTCGCCGCCTCCGAAATATTGTATAGATTTATGATGCGCCTTTAAGACATGCTCAAGATTTATCATTCGGCTAATCGTCTTAACACATTGCTTTCTTCTTCAATGATTTTATTAATCAGCCCGTATACCTTATCATCGTCATGTGCCGTTTGTTGCACTGAATTAATAAAATCGAAAATCTCTTGCAAGGCATCTTCCGGTACTTTCTCTACAGCCTGATGGATCGCGGTTTTTAATTCCAACGTTGTCATAAAAACAAATTTACAAAATATTGCGGCAAATTCTATACCGCCACAATTCCCTTAATGTGCGGCCATGGGTCATAGTTCTCCAATTCAAAGTCTTCGTACTTGAACGAAAATATATCCTTCACATCAGGGTTGATCTTCATGGTAGGCAGCGGACGCGGTTCGCGGGTGAGCTGCAATTTTACCTGGTCGAAGTGGTTGTTGTAAATATGGGCATCGCCAAAGGTGTGTATAAAGTCGCCGTATTGCAATCCGCAAACCTGCGCCATCATCATAGTGAGCAACGCGTATGAAGCAATGTTAAACGGCACGCCAAGAAAGATATCCGCACTGCGCTGGTAAAGCTGGCAGGATAACTTACCATCCAGCACGTAAAACTGGAACAGCGAATGGCAGGGGGGCAGCGCCATCTGGTTCACGTCGGCCACGTTCCAGGCTGATACGATGATGCGCCGTGAATCCGGGTTGTTCTTGATCTGGTCCACCACCTGCTTGATCTGGTCGATGTGGCCACCATCCGGCGTGGGCCATGAACGCCACTGATAGCCATAAACCGGACCGAGGTTGCCTTCGGCATCAGCCCATTCATCCCATATACGCACGCCATTATCTTTCAGATATTTGATATTGGTATCACCATTTAAAAACCATATCAGCTCATGAATGATGGATTTGAGGTGCAGCTTCTTGGTTGTTACCAGCGGAAAGCCATCCTGCAGATTAAACCGCATCTGGTAGCCAAATACACTTATCGTTCCCGTACCGGTACGGTCGTGTTTTTGCGTTCCGGTTTCCATTACATGCCGCATTAGGTCGAGATACTGTTTCATCTTTTGTTGATTGAGTGAATGGTTGATAAAGTAAGTGGTTGCTACATAATCATCCAAATGCAAAGGAAAATAATCTACTTTTGCTATCCTACGGTTGTTTAAAATTTGATGCCGTGTTAACAATATTCTATGATCATCTTTCCTGACGCAAAAATTAACATTGGCCTCAATATCACCGAACGCCGTTCTGATGGCTACCATAATCTCGAAACGGTATTTTATCCTGTAAAAATTAACGACGTACTGGAAATTATTGAAGGCGATGCTTTGAGTTTTGAATCGTCCGGATTGCCAATTCCCGGCAGGATAGAGGATAACTTGTGCATTAAGGCCTGGCATTTGCTGAAAAAGGATCATGATGTTCCGCCTGTAAAAATTCACCTGCATAAACATATTCCCATTGGCGCGGGGTTAGGCGGCGGATCGTCTGATGCTGCATATTTCATTCGCCTGATGAATAAAAGTTTTAGCCTTGGTCTGTCCGTTGCGCAAATGCAGGACTATGCCCGCACTCTCGGCGCCGACTGCGCGTTCTTTATCGAAGGCAAACCGGTATACGCGTACGGGAAGGGCGATCAGTTTAAACCGGTCGATCTGAATTTATCCGATTACAAAATAGTATTGGTAATGCCGCCCGCTCATGTTTCCACATCCGAAGCTTATCGCGGTGTGCGGCCAGCACCTGTTAAAACTTCGTTGCAGGAACTAATAACCTTGCCAATCACAGAATGGAAGAAACATATTAAAAATGATTTCGAAGAATCGATCTTCAAAAACCACGCGGTTATACGCGGCGTTAAAGCGGCTCTATATGAAGCAGGTGCCTTATACGCCAGTATGAGCGGGAGCGGAGCCTCTGTTTTTGGAATATTTGGGGAGATGCCCGATCTGAACGGGCTGGAGCAAGGCAACCAGATTTTTCGTGATATTTAAATCAGTCTTACAGCGCAATTGTCATGCCGAACGACGTGAAGCACCGTTGAATTTTATAGTTTGCTATGCACGATCTAAAGGTTCTTCACTTCGTTCAGAATGAAAGTCGAGAGAATTAAATCCAAAATCCCGTCACACTCCCGCATCCTCATCAACCCCTCGTCCGAACCCTTCTGCCCAGTCGCGTTCGCCCCAGCCTTTTGCTGTGGCTGTCATTAAGCGGTTGTGGGCGAGGTTTACAAGTGGCATGGGGGTTTGAGTTGCCTGGGATAGTTTTAGGGCAAGGCGGGCATCTTTATAGCCTAATTCGGCTTTAAAGCCTACCGGCTCGTATTGTTTGTTGGCGATAAGCTTCCCGTAGTTCTGAAATATCGGCGCTGCAAAAAGGGTTGAGCCGAAAAATTCAGCCACCTGCACACGGTCGAGACCGCTCTTTTCTGCAAGCGTAAATGCTTCCGCCATCATTTCCAGCGAGACTTGTATCATAAAATTTCCGGCCACTTTCACCACATTCGCGCCACCAACCTTTTCGCCCAAATCAATAACACCCTGTCCGAGACTTTCCACCACCGGACGGGCAATTTCTTTTGCCGCTGCATCGCCCGAAATACATATCCAAAGTTTTTTTGCGGCGGCAGCTTCCGGTCTGCCAAAAACGGGGGAGGCGACGTAATGGCTGCCGGCATCGGAATGAATTTTTGCGAGTTCATCAGACGTGTCCGGAGCGATGGTGCTCATGGAAATATGCACGGCATTTTTTTGCATCGTTTTCAGAATGCCATCGGTGCCGGTTACAACCTCTTTCACGATTTTATCTTCCGACAGCATCGTGATCACTACCGGCACATTTGCGGCTGCTTCTGCGGGCGTTTTGCACGCGGTTACGGAACCCTGGTCGAGCTCATTTATTTTAGAAGCACTGCGGTTGTAAACCTGCAGATGGTAGCCTGCGTCAATTAAATTTTTGGCCATCGGATGGCCCATGTTTCCAAGGCCTATAAAGCCGATCGTTTTTTTCATAACGGTAGGAGTATGTATAAATTAAAAAATGAAATGAAGGCAATATTGTTTGGGTTGTCATTAATCGGCGTTGAGGAAAATTGCTTACCCGATATAGTTCCGGTCTTCTTCGCTTAGTGTATCGGAGCCGGAATGGTCATTGTCTTCCGGAATGTATTGGAGTTTGCTTCTTCTCCCCGGGCGACCAAGCATGTAACCTAAAACGAAGGCCAGTACAACATCTGCAATTGTCATGTTGGTTTTGGGTACGCCGAAGACCGTTGCATTAGTAGTACTCGTAAGTGCAGATAGGGTAGCGGCAAGCACCACCAGTATAATGATCATGATAATTGTTTTCGGTCTCACCGTATCTGAAAATTGATTACTACAAGATAGGATTTTTTAATGGTAAAATATGTGCACCACTCCGAAGTGAAATTTTGGAAAGGAGGGATTGACGCTGATTTTTGAAACTACCATTTGTTGGATTTTTGGTATTGTCCTCTGTCGGCATTTTGTTGTTGTTCGAATTGTGGCGAAGTAACAACCAGCATTGCAAACCTGATCGGAATTTCAGGAGTGATTTCTGCCGTGAAAATTCTGCGTGAAATTTCAAGCGATTTTTCGGCTTTGCGTCAATAGGTCAAAAAAATCTTCCCTATTAACTTTTAGGCTCGTTTGGTCTATTTGCTACTTCAGTACACTTAGTAGTAGCAGTCTTCTCAAAAATATTAAAGTGTGGAGGTGCTTTATATATTGTGTTTTAATCATCTGATTATTATTTGTTTATTATACTTTAAATGATTTTATTTTAGCTTGTGCTAATTTTATTAGCATTTCACTTTCTTTAAAGGTGGGAATATTATAAATTTTTACTTTATTTGAATTTTATAAAGTTTTGATTATAAGCAATATATTTTATTCAAATGAATGATTAAATTGATTTTGATTTTGATATAATTGTGTTGATTTTATGATTTTTAATGAGATTTTCTGAATTTTTGTTATACTCAATTCAGTACACTTTAGCTGAAATGAATTTGCCCTATAAACGATGATTTTGGAGGATAGTATGTCGCGGTATGGTTTAAGAAAATAAGCGCTTAAAACGCTTTAAAACGCTTTAAAATGCGTTTAATGTATACGGATTTACATCCCCTACTCTGCGATAGGAGGTTTAATGGCAATTAAATGTAAGGAATTATGCAGGGAAAATGCGGCTGAAATTACCGGTTTTTTATCCGGTCGATCTGTTTCTGAGCGACAGGGAAAAGAAAGATAGTGGAGAGAATAACCCCGGCGCCGACCCAGAAACCAGGCGTGAGTTTGCTCATATCGTTAAACAAAACAAAGGCGAAAATGATGCCATAAACCGGCTCAAGATTGGTGATGAGCGCCACTTTAAACGCCGAAAATTCTTTCATAACTGACACTCCGGCAACATAAGCAAGCGACGTACAAACCGTTCCGAGGATGAGCAGGTAGCCGATATCCGCCGGCTTTAAGAGCATCGATTTATTAAATCCACCGGTAAAAAGCAGGTAGATGGATATTAGTAAAAAGCCACCTGTAAGCTCGTATAAAGTGATCACGGTAGCCTCTACCTGCTTCACCTGGCGCGAATTTAAAATGGAAAAAAGACTTGCGCAGATGGCGCTGATGAGCCCGGTTATGATGGCCTTAGTGTATTGTGTTTCGAATTTGAAGATTAAAATTATACCCACTATTATAAAGGCCCCGGCAATAATTTCGAGCTTTGAAATACGTTCGCGGTTAATAACGGGTTCAAGTATTGCGGTAAATAATGTCATGGATGAGAGGCAAACCAGCGCTACAGAAACCGTAGAAAGTTTTATTGCGGCAAAGAAAAGTATCCAGTGCAGGGCCACCAAGCCGCCCGTTAAAAACAGCTGGAGCATCATCTTTTTGGATACCCTGTACGATGTTTTATTGAACTTAAAATAGAGGAAAAGAGATACCCCGGCAATAAGCACACGGTACCAGACCAGGGGTACCGCAGAGATGGAAATCAGCTCGCCGAGTATACTGGTAAAGCCCCATATAAATACGGTAAAATGCAGTATCACGAGGCTCTTGTTGAGGCCCGCCGGTGTGTCATTTTCAGACATTATTTTGGTGCTTTATATAACAGGTAATACCCCGCCAACCCGAATAAAACGTTAGGCATAAAGGCAGCGAGGAGTGGCGGCATTGCAGCTTTTTCGGCAAAAACGAATGCGAATTTATTTACGATGATATAGGCAAAACACAGAAAAATACCGATCCCCAAAGGCAAGCCGATACCACCGCGAACCTTGCGCGAGGAGATAGAAACGCCGATAAGTGTAAGTACAAACGTGGAAAACGGATAAATAAAACGGTTGTATTTGGTGTACAGCATATTATTTAAAACGCCCGATCCGCGTATCTTTTCCTTAGCAATATCGGTGTTCAAAACACTCATCGACATGGCATCATAAGTGTCGTCATGCAGTACGTCAAAATCTGCGGGGCGCATGTCAAGCACGGTGTCCAGATGTACACCCGATACCTGTTTTTCATGCAGGCCGTTTACGTAGCGGATAATGCAGTTATTTAAGCTCCATACCTTTTTTACCGAATCGAAGGTTACGGTAGGCGAGTACAGCTTTTCTTTCAAATCGTCGCCATTAAATTTCTCCAGTATGAAGGTGTAGCCCGTACGGGTTGTGGCATCAAACTGGTCCATATAAATATAGGTATGTGCGTTCAGTTTCAGGTGTACCTGTGTTTTGGTAGGGTCTTGGTCGCCGTTAAAACCGTGGGTATTTTCAAAGTCAATCTTCAGCCGGTTGGTATATGGGATAAGGTAAACGTTGGCGAAAAACGATACCACGAATATCAGAAACGAGGCGATAAAGTATGGCCGCAAAAAGCGGTTAAAACTGGCCCGGCCGCTCAAAATCGGCACAATTTCCGTTTGGTTGGCCATTTTGGCCGTAAAGAATATCACCGCCAGGAAATTGATGAGCGGCGAAAGCATATTGATGTAAAAAGGAATAAACCCGGCGTAATACTGGAAGGCTATTTGATAAACTGTAGCATGGTGCGAAAGGAAGTTATCCAGGTGCTCGGAAATATCAAACACTACCGATATCACTATAAAAATACCCAGCGTAAACACAAAAGTGCCCAGGTATTTCCCGATGATATACCTGTCAATTACCTTGATGTATTTGTGATATAGTTCCTTCATTATAATCTTTGGCCAAGGCGGCCAGTCATTGTATTTTTCCAGTCGTAAAATTCACCGCTGATAATTTTTTCGCGGGCGGTTTGTACCAGCCACAGGTAAAAATGCAGGTTGTGCAGTGTTGCAATCTGCGCGCCAAGCATTTCGCCGCTATGTATCAGGTGCCTTAAATAGGCCTTGCTGTAAAAGGTATCGGCAAACAGGTCGCTGTCTGTTTCAATAGGCGAAAAGTCATCCTTCCACTTTTCATTTTTAATATTGATGATACCGTTTTTGGTGAATAACATACCGTTGCGGGCATTACGCGTAGGCATTACACAGTCAAACATATCAATACCTAACGCAATATTCTCCAAAATATTTACAGGTGTGCCTACACCCATCAAATAACGTGGTTTTTGCTCCGGTAATATATCGCATACAATTTCTGTCATGGCGTACATTTCCTCGGCAGGTTCGCCAACAGAAAGACCGCCTATCGCATTGCCTTCACGCTCAAAAGAAGCAATGGTTTCGGCCGATTTCATGCGCAGATCCTTGTATACCGAGCCTTGTACAATGGGGAATAACGTCTGGCTGTAGCCATACTTAGGCTCTGTGCTGTCAAAGCGTTCGCAGCAGCGTTTTAGCCAGCGGTGCGTCATATCTAGCGACTTTTTCGCATAAACATAATCGCACGGATAAGGCGTACATTCATCAAACGCCATAATAATATCGGCGCCAATGGTACGCTGTATATCCATCACATTTTCCGGCGTAAAAAGATGTTTAGATCCGTCAATATGCGAGCGGAAGGTTACGCCTTCTTCCTTTATTTTGCGTACTTCGGTAAGCGAATACACCTGATAACCGCCGCTGTCGGTTAAAATAGGCCTGTCCCAGCCGTTAAATTTATGTAATCCGCCTGCACGTTCAAGCACATCCAGCCCCGGGCGGAGATATAAATGATAAGTATTACCTAATATAATCTGCGCTTTAATATCATCCTTCAACTCGCGCTGATGTACGGCTTTTACCGTGCCAGCCGTGCCAACCGGCATAAAAATAGGCGTTTGTATGGTACCATGATCGGTAGTGATCTCACCGGCGCGGGCTTTGGAAAGCGGATCTTTAGCTGTTAAATTAAATTTCATTATTGAGGGTGCAAATTTAGCAATTTTGGCGGTACTGCCCGTTGTTTTTTAATGCGTTGCACCAATAGTTAAAAACTGTTAATACTTTGTGCCGAAAGCAAATTTTATAGCGTCGAAGAAATAAAATATTTAGATTTGGTACAGGCTGAAATGAGGGCATAATATCTGCTCAGGAACGTGTATGAATAAACTTTTATTGTCTTTTATCCTTTTATTGCCGCTGTCTGTTTTAGCGCAAAATACTTATTTTGATGATGGCGTAAAGGCGTATAAAGCAAAAGATTATAAGGCGGCCATTACAGATTTTAATAAGGAAATAGGCGTAAACCCTAACAATTTAGCCGCATACAACTATCTGTCGATAATGACCGGCGACCCCGGTAAGTTTAAGGGCGCTATAGATGAGATAAACCGGTATATTGCCGAAGAACCCAATTCACCGGCGGGATATGCCAGTCGTGCCCGTATAAAACTGCTTATGGGCGATGCCTGCGGCGCTATTGACGATTGCAACAAGGCTATTGCACTAAACCCGAATAACGAATACGCTTACAATACGCGCGGCATGGCCGAGATAGATGTTTATGAGCTGAAGGAAGCCCTTGCCGATTTTGATAAAGTGCTATCCATCAACCCTAAAAATATTGAGGCTTACAACAATCGCGGCGATTGTAAGATGGAGCTAAAGGATTTCGGCGGAGCAGTAGGGGATTATGACAAGGCGCTTGACCTTGACCCCAAATTCCTGAACGGTTATATTAACCGTGCGCTGTTAAAAAAGCAGATCAATGATTTAACCGGCGCCATGGCCGATGTGGAAAAGGCCATTTCAATCGACTCCACAGCGGCAAGTACCTATTCTATGCGTGCCAATATTAAGGTGGCACAAGGCGATACCGCCGGTGCTATAGCCGATTTTGACAAGGCCATTTCTCTTAACCCCAGATACGCAAAGGCTTATTTGGGCAGAGGGGAAATTAAATACGACAAGAAAGATTATACCGGCGCTATTAAGGATGACAGCACCGCTATTATACTGAAACCCGGCTATGCGCAGGCTTATTACAACAGGGGAGATGCCAAAAATATGATAGATGACGTAGACGGCGCAATTGCCGACCTTACCGCTGCCATTGCCTTTAACCCCGATTTTGCTTATGCTTATCATGACCGTGGATTGATAAAATCGCGCAAACGCGATGCTCCCGGTGCTATCGGCGACCTATCTAAAGCTATAGCGCTCGACCCTAAATTTGCCGTTGCTTATTTTAACCGTGCCATGATGGAAGCATCGCTGAAATATTACGATGGTGCCATAGCCGACTGGGGTATGGTGATGAAGCTGGCGCCATACTACCCGAAAACGTATTCATCGCTGGGGTATTTATATATGAATACCGGCAAACCGGATGTGGCTGTGTTATATTACGACAAAGTGATTAGCCTGACACCTAACGACCCGGAAGCCTGGTGTATGCGCGGCGAATGCAAGCGCATGCAGAATAACCTGCCCGCCGCTATTACCGATCTTAACCAGGCCATACTGCTGGACGACAAATATGCCCTGCCGTATTATTACCGCGCAGAGGTACGCTATTCGCTCGGGCAGAAAATGAATGCCTGTAGCGATTGGCAAAAAGCCGCCCAACTGGGTGATAAGAAAGCTGCTGCGCAGTTGGCGAAATACTGTAAATGAGTATGAAGACTATCGAGCCGTCATTGCGAGAAGTGAGCAGGACAGTGCGAGCGCAACGACGTGGCAATCTCTGCGTTTACAGGTATTTGCGGTTGTCATGCAGAGGCACTCGATTGAAGCAATGTCAGTCTGAGTTAATCGAAGACATAAGCGCAAAGGCCTTTTATCCGCATGCATAGTTCGCTTCCTGTCGCTTTCACCGCTCAATTGCCGCTGAGGCTGTCACTTTTGGCTTGATCCAAAAGTAACCAAAAGATCAAGCCGGAAAAAACCTTCCGCCCGCAGGCAAAACACCCGGCCCGGTTTTCCGTCAGGCCTTTGCCCGCTTTTATGTTTTCTGGAAATTTATGCGTTGGAAATATTGATTATTTATCCCCAGCGCTCGGAGGCGGCGGCATCATTGTAGGAGGAGCCTCTATTTTAGGCATATAATTACAAGTTTTGTACCATTCTGCTAATTTGCTCTCCACCGGCAAGTTACGATACGGCGCTTTTGACCTTGAATATGCAAATGGCATATGATCTATTACATCATTTACAACATGATATAATTGTGGATCGAGGAAGCTTGCAATAAATAGCAAATGGTCTGTTTTACCTGCAAGGTCAGTGTAAGTAATGCATTCGTATGAACCTGCATAATGGGCGTGAGCTAACTTGGTGGTGGCCAGATGTGATTTTAATGATGCTTTGCTATTAAAGACTTTATTTAAAGAATGAACAGTTGTGTCATTTAATTTATAGGTCGTATCACTTCCCTGGCCTAAATATGCATTTCCATCATATACATTCATGATACGTCTAACCGCTCCTATGCTGTTAATATGCAGGTAATCTTCAATAGCTACATGCGTTATGCCTTTTATTACCTCAGTGTGATAACTAATATAGGTGAGTTCTTTAAACGATGGCTTTGCAGATTGTGCAGAGGCTTTGCCTAAAATAAATATTAATACACAAGCAAAGAATAATTGTGGACGGTTCATGTGGTTTAAGATGAATTAATGGGATAAATTTAAAAACATCGTCGCCATAAAATAAATAGCTACTGAACCTGTAACCTTTATTTTTTGCTCGCGGATAAGCTGCGGAATATCTTTAAATGGAATTTCCACAGTTTCAATTTCTTCAGTGGTGTCAAATTCCGTATCGTGGCTTTTCCGTGCGCCGCGGGCGAGGAAGAAATAGATCTTGTTGGTATCTTTAGTTGGGTTGTCGTAAACTGCCGTTAACGGTTCCAGTTCGTTGCAGGTATAGCCGGTTTCTTCGCGCAGTTCGCGGGCGGCGGCTTCTTCTGCCGAGCTGTCTTCCGGGTCGAAAAAACCACCAGGGAATTCGAGCAGAATTTCCTTTGCGCCGTGCTTGTACTGGCGCACCATAATGGCATTACCATCGTCAGTAACGGGTAATATCAGCACCACATCTGGCCTTATGTGTACAAAATAATCGTCGATCACCTTGCCCGATGGCAGTTCAACCGTATCCTTATGTACACGGCACCAGCGGTTGTTTATTTGTATATCTGTTTTGAGGGTTTTCCAGGGCTGCATAGGGCGGAAGGTAGTAATTGTGATTGAATAAAATCATGTAATCTAAAAATCAGGCGAATCATGGTTCTGACGATACGCGTTAGCGATAGCAGCGGATACCGGCCTCGCGCCTAACGCCTGTAGCCGTATGAGCGGATAGCGCGGCCCGCTCCGCAGGAGTCCTTCGGACAGGGAACGCCCTGAGTTAGAGATTAGTTGATTGGTGATGAGAGATTAAGTGGATGATTCGTTATCATTGCGTTCGCGCGCTCTTGCTCACTTTTCGCAATGGCGCGGTCAATAAACTCACATTCTGAAAATCCTTTACATCCCTTTAATCCCGGTTCAAGAAACTCTTTTCAACATTTGGCCCTCACTTTCAGCAATTTTTAACAAATTCGCGCATTATTTTTTTGAGAGGGATTGGAAACTTTAATTAAAGAACTGCTCTTCCTGCTGTTTCAGCTTTGTTTTATTATTCAGTTGTATTACCTGATCGGCCGGCACACCCGCCTGGCAGCTTATGAACCGATGGACGAGATTGTGCCCGCAGGCCTGCCCGTTTCGGTTATCATCAGCGCGCGCAATGAGTCGGCCAACTTGCAGCAATACCTGCCGTATATACTGAATCAGAACTATCCTGATTTTGAGGTAGTGGTAGTGAACGACTGCTCGTATGATGATTCGGACGAAATTTTGGCCGGTTTTGAAAAACAATATGCACACCTGAAGGTTGTAACTATAACCGAACACGACCGTTTTAAAACAGGTAAGAAATTTGCACTGACTTTGGGCATCAAAGCCGCAAAAAACGAGTATTTACTATTTACCGATGCCGATTGTCAGCCTGCATCAGCAAACTGGATAGCGCGTATGGCTGCTAATTTTACAACCGATGCACAGATAGTTTTGGGTTACTCGCCTTATTACAGGTCGCGTAATTTCCTTAATTCCTTTGTACGTTTCGAGACTACAAAATCCGCCATCAGTTACCTTTCGTCTGCATTGGTAAGCGATCCGTATATGGGCGTGGGGCGCAACCTGGCTTATACCAGGTCGCTTTTTTTTGGCGCAAAGGGTTTTGCCGCGCACATGCACGTCATGTCGGGCGATGACGACCTGTTTGTTAACCAGCATGCCAATAGCGACAACACCATTGTTGAGATCCACCCCGAAGCGTTTATTTATACCACGGCTAAAACCACTTTTGGCAGCTGGTACAGGCAAAAGAAACGCCACATGGGGGTAGGTAAATTATACCGCAACGCGCACCGCCGTATGTTAAGCGCCGATGCCATTAGCGGTAGTTTATTATATATTCTGCTGATAGGGTGTTTGATTTTTAATTTTGAACCATTGTGGGCACTGGGGATATGGGCCTTCAGGGCAATATGGCAAATGGTCATTTATCGTAAGGTATTCCGCAGGTTGGATGTGGCAGATATATTTTGGTATTTGCCCGTTTTTGACTTGATTTATTATATTTACCTGAATGTGTTTGGGCTGATCGGCCACTTCATAAAAACCAAGCAATGGAAGTAAACGCAAATTTCACCGAGAACGCCAGGAATGACTTTCAGCTGGTGCTGAAGGCCCGCGAAGGTAATCAGAAGGCGTATGCCGACCTGATGCACCGCTATAAAGACTCTATCTATTTTATGGTGCTGAAAATGGTGAACAACAAAGAGGATGCTAACGACCTCACCGTTGAAACCTTTGCAAAAGCATTTGAAAAGTTAGACAAATACCAGCCCGAGTTTGCCTTCAGTACCTGGCTGTTCAGGGTGGCTACCAATAATTGTATCGATTTTATCCGTAAAAAGAAACTCAACACCATGTCAATCCACGGCATGACGGACGATGAGGGTGAGGATAAAACGCTGCAGATTAAGGCCGATGTACTGAACCCCGAAGAAACTTCTATTAAAAAACAGCAGACCGAAGAACTGAAGGGCCTGATCGAAAATCTGCCCGTACGTTACCGCAACCTTATTACCTTACGGTATTTTGATGAACTTTCGTACGAGGAGATCGCCCAGCAGCTTGATCTGCCCCTGGGTACTGTAAAGGCGCAATTGTTCAGGGCGCGTTACCTGCTTGGCAACATTATCAATCGTTTAAATCGCGATGACATCTGATCTTCTTCTGAAATACTTCCCGGATATTACCCCGCAGCAAAAACAGCAGTTCGAGCAGCTGCCAGAGTTATATAATTACTGGAACAGCCAGATCAATGTGATCTCGCGCAAGGATATCGACCAGTTGTTCGAGCGGCACGTACTGCACTCGTTGGGCATAGCCAAAGTAATGCAATTTCTGCCCGGCGAAAAGGTGCTTGATGTAGGCACAGGTGGCGGTTTTCCGGGTATTCCGCTGGCTATTTTGTTTCCTGAAACACAGTTCTTATTGGTTGATTCGATCGGCAAAAAGATAAAGGTGGTGCAGGAAGTAGCTAAAGCCATTGGCTTAACTAATCTTCGTGCAGCACATAGCCGTGCCGAAGACATCAATGAAAAGTTTGATTTTGTTGTGTCGCGTGCGGTAACACGCTTAAAGGAGTTTTATCCCTGGGTAAAAGATAAGTTTCGAGGAAGAAAGGATAATAAACTAAGCAGCGGCATCCTCTACCTAAAAGGCGGCGACCTTACCGAAGAAATAGCCGAATCGGGTCTTGCGGTACAGCAATACCATCTTAAAGACTACTTCAGCGAGGAGTTTTTTGATACCAAGCAGGTAATCTATGTAAAAGCCTAACGGCTAAAAGGGTACCGTCGGCGCTACTTTTTTAGACGTATCCTTTCTCTTCTTTTTGAACAGGTTTAACGGATTTGGCGGCGGTGGTGGCGGCCCGGCCGGTGGCGTTGCCTCGGTAGCAGGAGCGTTGATTTTGGGCTTTGCTTTGCCGGTATCGGCCTTCGCCTTCTTTTTAAACGGATTAATTTTATTGAATACTTCGGTAGGTGAAGGCGGCGGTGGCGGCGGTCCGCCCGGCGGTGATGACGGTGGTGTTTGGGCGAATGCCCTGCTGCTGAATAAGAACAACGCTGTGCAAACGAATAAGCCAAAGCTGATTTTTTTGTTCATCATAATAAGTGTAGATAATGCTTTAAAGTTAAAAGCATTGATGTTTACTTACAAGAAGAAAATGGTTTCTTTAAAACGGGACAGCCGCACGGAAAAAATTGCAGCTGTCTCGTTTTAATATCTGGAGATGCTATTTCGTTGTTACTTTATTAATACTGATATAAGCAGAAACTTTCCCAAAAAGCTCCAGAACACCGTTTCGTGCATCGTTGCCATAAACGTCCACAGCCTGTTTTTTATTTTTAAATACAACCGATGAATCTGAAGCTGAAAATATAATGCCATAACCTACAGGCGGCTTACCTGTTACATAATATTTTGTACCATTTACTATCAACAGCGGATGTACTTCGGGCGAATAATTGTCTGGTCTTACCTTGCTTATCTCTATGCCATTCAGATTTACCTTCTCAGGTAATTGTGTAAGTGATTTTTCTCCTGAAACTAACGGAGCTGGTGGCGCTGGCGGCTGTTGTTCACCTATCGGCGGTGCAGGCGGTGGTGGCGGCGTTTTATGGTCGTTCACGGACGGTACAGGCGGCGGAGATTGATATTTTCCGTCAGCCGGCGCAGGTGGTGGCGGGGCTGGATGACCTGGTTGTGGAGCAACCATGGGTGGTGGTGGCGGAAGTTTGCTGTAAATAGGCATGTCGGGGAAAGTGTAGCCATATTTGTTCTTCAGTATTTTAGCTTCTGCTGCGCTCGTTTTACTTTTCCAGTATTCTTTTTCATTGTTTTTGTCCCATATTAGCACCCTGTAGTCGCCTTTGCCATTTATAAAATATATCATTTCGTTATAGCGATAGCCTTTGCCGGTAAAATGATATCGCTCCGATGGTGCGCCTGACACACGGTCGCTGGTTCTGTGCATTTTTGCCCTGTTGACAGTATCGGCCTTAACTGTCTGTGTCAACGCAATACTCGCAGATGTAATGTTTGATACGTTTTTCATTTTTCGCGGCGCAAGATCAACCCATCCATAATCTTTACTAAAAGCCAGTGTGGATGCGCAAAGCAAACCCGCGCATACAGGCACCGTAAGCAGGTATTTCAGCCTTGCTAACTTACCCGAACGTTTTTGATGTAACATAATGATCCTCTTCTTTAACAGGTTATAATTGAAAAATGAATGAGTAACAGATGCGCCGCTCAGCCCATAAGCGTTCTCTACCAGGAAGGAAGAGTAGGCGAGTGCCCCGCTGCCGGCCGAGGCGGTTTGCTCATCGGCAATATATTCGTGCACTGCTCGCAGGCTTCTCTGTATCAGGTAAATGAATGGATTGAACCAATTCACTATCTTTAATAACTCAATGAATAATATATCCGCGGAGTGTTTTTGTTTTATATGCACCAGTTCATGCCTGATAATGGTATCAGTTACCTGCGAGTTGGTACCAATAAAGAGATATTTAAAAAACGAAAACGCCGTGGTGGGCTCATCCAGGTAAACGATGTTATATCCATTATTCATTACCGGATTGTTCTTTCCTGCCAGTCGTGCAAGTTTATATAGTTTCAACAGCAGAATCAGCAGGAATATCCCCGCGCCGATCAGATAGGTGTATAGCAACATATCGCTCCAGATAAAGGCAGGTTTTGCAGGCGGTGGCGTCGGCACGGCCCAGGATACCCGTTGTAACGAAACCATCACCGGTTTGTAGTTAACAGGCACAACAAGCGGCGGTGGTTTAAGCACCCCCAATTGCACAACCGGCAATATAAATGCCGCCAGGCAGCTGAACAAAAGGTACGCTCGGTTCATATTATAATGCGTTTCGCGGTTAAGGAAGAGGCAGTAGCATAGGTAAAACGTACCGAGGTACAGGTTCGCCTCTATCAGGTAATGCAGCCAGTTCATTTTTTCTCGTTTTTAAGTTTATCGATAAGGTTGGTTAGTTCGTCAAGCTCTTTAATGCCCAGCTTCTTCTCATCGGCAATAAAAGAGACGAGGCTTTTGTATGAATCGTTGAAGTAGCTTTTCATCATTTTATCAAAAGTAAACTTCTTGTATTCCGCCTCGCTCACCAGCGGAAAGTATACATGCGAATTACCGTAAGCTTTGTGATCGACAAAGCCTTTGCCCTCCAGCACACGTACTACCGTTGATACGGTGTTGTAAGCCGGCCTTGGTTCGGGCATTTTATCTAAAATATCTTTTACAATGGCTTCGTTCAACTGCCACAGTATCTGCATGATCTGCTCTTCGGCTTTGGTAAGTTCTTTAATCGGCATAGTAAACTATTTTTATAGTTTAGTAAAGGTAGAACTATTTCTATAGTTTGCAAACTATTTTTGTAGTTTTTATTATGACGGATATTTTTTTTGCAAATGCTATAATTTTTAGTATTTTAGCCAAGCCTTAATACTATGTCACTATTACATCAGATCGCATTAACGTATATAAAAAATATTGGCCCTTATTACGCCAAATCAATTGTTTCTTATTTAGGAAGCGCCGACAGGCTATTCACCATAGCGCCATCAAAGCTGATGAAGATTGATGGTATAAAGGATAGGCGGGTAGAAGCGTTGAGTCGCCCGGTACTGGACGAAGCCTTACGAAAAGCGGATGCCGAAATGCGGTTTATTGAGCGGAACAACATCGATGTGCTATTTTATACTGATCCCCGCTATCCTAAACGCTTAAAAATGTGTAATGATTCGCCTTTGTTGTTGTATAGTAAGGGCAATGCCGATTTGAATAACCAGCGTGTTATCAGCATAGTGGGTACCCGCAATGCAACCGAATATGGAAAATATTTATGCAGGCAATTGATTGAAGATCTGCAACCTTATAACGTATTGGTAGTGAGTGGGCTGGCCTACGGGATAGATGTTTGCGCCCATAAAGAGTGTGTAAAATCAGGCGTGCCCACGGTAGGGGTACTGGGGCATGGGTTAGACAGGCTTTATCCCGCTCAAAACAGGTCAACTGCTGAAAAGATGATAGAAAACGGTGCGTTGTTAACTGAATATCCCTCTGGCACATTACCCGACAGGGAAAACTTCCCGCAGCGTAATCGCATAGTTGCAGGCATGGCCGATGCCACTATTGTAGTGGAAGCCAGCGTAAAAGGCGGTGCTTTGATAACTGCTGAGATTGCCAATTCTTATAACCGCGATGTGTTCAGCTTTCCGGGCAGGATAGGGGATGAATTTTCTGAGGGATGTAATTTTCTTATCAGGCATCATAAAGCATTGTTACTTACCAGCGGCGCCGACCTGGCATACAGCCTGGGATGGGAAAAGGCCGATCAGCAACATACCACTCCAGATCAATTGGCATTACCGCTTGACCTTTCGGCAGATGAACTGCTGATATTACAGGCCATTAAACAAAACAATGCACCGCTGGCTATTGATGATCTCACCATAAAGATAAACATGCCCATGAGCCAGTTGGCCATGAACTTGCTGAATATGGAAATGCAGGGCTACATACGCTCGCTGCCGGGAAAAACGTATGTTTTGGATTAGAATACTTTGCCGGTGAACCTGTTTTGCTTTAGCTGCTCGCTTCAGGTATCCTGCTATCTGAATCAACATGGATTTTAGCGCTTGCCGCAAATCAAATTATTAAAGCATTGCCGCAGATTATTTCGGCTCGTCATACAACACCAGGTCGCCCGAGTCGCGAGTGAGCTCTTTCCAGCTATCCGCCTCAAATTTTAGCAGGGCTACAGTGCAGGTCGGCACGTCTTTATATTCACCGCTTAAATAATGCAGAATCTGACTAATGCCTGGGTTGTGGCCAACAAGCGCTATAAAATCATATTCATCCGGCAAACCGGTGATGATATTAAACAACGTTGCATCGCTTGACTCATAAATGGCCTTATTGGTTTTAATAGCACCAGGTATAGAAAGTTGGTGCGAAAATACCTCCGCTGTTGCTAAGGTGCGCAATGCAGGGCTACTTACAATTATCTGTGGTACAATTTCTTTGCTTTTTAAACGTCTGGCCATCATCATGGCATCATCAATACCACGGGATTTTAATGGCCTTTCAAAATCAGCAAAGCTGCCGTCGTGTTCGGCTTTGGCATGGCGGATAAGCAATAGGTTTTTCATTTTGTAATCGCGTTTATCTTATCGACGATCATTTGAGCAGAAATGTTTTGCATACAGGCATAATCTTTTCTGAAACAAGGCTTATTGCCATAAACCGAGCACGGCCTGCACTCAATATCGTCAGAAACAATGTTCTGTTCTGATTGTCCGTAACCTAAAAATCCGGCATAGTAATGCGTGGCGCCCCAAACCGAAACAACCGACGTACCCACTAAAGAGGCAAGGTGCATACCCGCAGAATCCATACTCAGCATTACATCCAGGTTGCTGATGAGCGCCAGTTCGTCTTCCATGTTCAGTATCCGTACGGTGGATATTACATTGCTAAACTGCTGCTGCCATTGCCTGCATATTTCTTGCTCCTGCGCCGAACCGCCAAAAAGAAAAAGCTTCACTTTTTCCTTATCCAGCGTGCTGATCACTTCTTCCATCTTTTGCAGCGGATATATCTTGCCCGTATGTTTGGCGAAGGGTGCGATGCCTATCCATTTGGATGTTTTATTGCCAGCAAGTGCTGTTATGGTTTCCGGAACCGGCTTTGTTTCCCTGTGGAGGCGGTTGTCCAATTCCATATTCAGGTCAAGCTGCCTGAAAACATCGGCGTAGCGCTCAATTGTACGTTTTAGTGGTTTGAGTACCTTATTGGGGAAACGGGTGAGCAATTTTTTTTCATCGCGCCCCTTATCGATATACGCGTTTTTTACCCCACGAAACCGGAATAGCCGCCTTATAAACCGCGACCGTAAACTATCGTGAAGATCAGCTACGGCATCATATTGTGAGGTTTTATAAAGTTTGTTAAACAGCTTTACCGGGCCGGCAAAGCCATCGTATAATAATTCAAGATCGGCCGAAAAGTAATTAAGACGCGGTATGCCGCTGAAAAATCCGGCAAACCCTGGTCTTGAAACGTAGGTGATCTGCAGATCAGGATTTTGCCTGAGCACTTCCTTTATTACCGGAACGGTCATCGCTACATCGCCCATGGCCGAAAACCGCATTACCAGTATGTGCCTCGGCGTTGCCATCACTTTTTACTATAAAGTACCGGGTTAAGTTCAGGATCGTTGTACATTTTCATCTGGCGGTATACTTTCATGTATTTATCGCCTTTTTCAATGTCTTCCAGTAGTTCATCAATAGCTGTTGAAAGATCGATACGCTGCTGTAACAGGATAGAAAGCTTGTGTTTGCGCTCGTGTAAATGCGCCTCGCTCACATCGGTACGCAAAGTTTCTTCGCGCATGTGATAGATCTTCAGTGCAAGTATGGACAGACGGTCAATCGCCCAGGCAGGGCTTTCAGTATTTAGCCGTGCTGAAGGTTTGGGTTGAATGTCCTTATATTTCTCGCGGAAATAGCTGTCTATTTCCTCCACAATATCGGTACGGTCCTGGTTTGATTTATCAATGCTGCGCTTCCAGTTAACCGCGTCGGCAGCCGTAATATCTGGATTGCGTATTTCGTCTTCCATGTGCCATTGCGCGGTATCTATCCAGCATTTGGTATATAAAAGGTTATCGAATGAAGCGGCAGGGAAAGGATTTTCAATGTTTTTGAAAATATCGTTATAGCGGTGGTAATCGCTGATCACCTGGTCAAAAATAGTATTGCAATGCGCACTGATCATGTATGGAAAGCTGCTATCCGGTCTATTTGTCTTTTATCCGGTTAATGATGGATGTAGACGAATAGCCGTCTACAAAGGTAATGGTTTTAACTTCACCGCCGTTAGCCAATACCTCTTTAGCGCCCACAATATTTTCAATGCTGTAGTCGGCACCTTTTATCAGTACATCGGGTAACAGCGTGCTGATGAGATTTAGCGGGGTATCTTCTTCAAATATCACCACGGCATCCACAAAAAAGAAAGCCGCCAGCAAAGCCGCGCGACTATTCTGGTCGTTTATCGGCCGGCTTTCGCCCTTAATGCGCTTTACCGAACTGTCGGCATTTAAACCAATAATGAGCTTGTCGCCCAGTTCGGCGGCTTTTGAGAGGTAGGTAATATGGCCAATATGCAGCAAGTCAAAAACCCCATTGGTGAAAACCACCTTTTTCCCTTCATTTTTCCAGTCTTCAACCAATTTTTTTGCCGAAGCAATGCCTGTTATCTTATTAAAAAGCGGTTTTTCGATCTCGCGCATGCTGCAAAATTAAAAAGATGGGCGATAAATCGGCAGGCAAACAGCTATCATTTCTTTTTATTAAAAAACTGCCTGATCTCCTGTAAGGATAAAGCATTAAGACACCTGTCTTTTGATAAACCACCTTTTCGTGCCACCAGGGTGCCATAGTACATGTCGTGGAAACCTTCGTTTCGGTGTGCATCGGGGTTGATAGACAACCATACGCCTTTTTCAAGCGCGTATTGGTGCCAGTGCCAGTCGAGGTCGAGACGTAATGGATTGGCATTTATCTCGATGACCACATTATTGGCGGCACAGGCATCTATCACTTTCTTATAATTTATAGGATACCCTTTCCGGCTCAGTAACAACCTGCCCGTAGGGTGACCGAGGATGGTAGTGTGTTGATTTTCAACTGCTTTTATAATGCGTGCAGTGGCCTTTTCCTCATCCATGCGCAGATTGGAGTGTACAGAGGCTACAATAAAATCGAACCTTTTCAATATTTCATCAGGGTAGTCCAGCGAACCATCATTCAATATGTCCGATTCAATACCTTTAAAAACATGGAAGCTGCCGTTTAGTTGCCTGTTCAGATGGTCTATCTCCTCATGCTGCTGCAGAACACGTTCTATTGATAAGCCTTTTGCGTAGAATGCACTTTTGCTATGGTCGCACATGCCCAGGTATTCCAGTTTCAGCTTATCGTGGCAGTAAGCAGCCATTTCTTCAATGGTATTTACGCCGTCGCTCCAGTTGCTATGGTTGTGCAGGGTGCCTTTCAGATCGTGATAGCTGATCAGTTGCGGCAGTTCGTTCTTTTTAGCCCTTTCAATAAAAGTGGCGCCTTCGCGCAGTTCCGGTTTAATAAAGGCCATGCCGGCCTTTGTATAAATTAACTCCTCGCTTTCGGGCTGGTCGGCAGGATCAACTGTATGTGCCATCACAGCATCGGTATGCTCATCGTTACCGGTTTGCAGGAAAAGCTCTTTAAAGAAGTAACGTTTCTCTACGCAAACAATATCCACCAATAGCCCATTTTCCATTTCGCCGCTGATGTGGGTATCATTTAATGACGTGTTGTTCAATATCGATGAATTGGCTATCGCATTAAAGGCTATTTGCTGGTCGCGGCTGCCCAGAACTATCACAATTTCGCTCACCGTTTCGCATAGCCGCCTGAAATCTCCTGCAAACTCTATCAAAGCACCAGGAAACAATGCTTTCAGTTCATCAAGCAGGTCGTTCGCTTCTTTCTCCACCTGTGCATACAGGAATTTGCCATTGCTTGCCATCCTGAACTCAATAGCCTTGCGGATATCCTCCTGCGTTTTCAAACCGAAGCCTTTTGCTTCTATCAGGCGGTTCTCATTGCAGGCATAAAACAGTTCGCCGGTATTTTCTATACCCAGTTCCTTCCAGATGATGGCCACCTTTTTTGGCCCGATGCCTTTAATGTGCATCATTTCCACAATCCCTTCGGGTGTGTCCGCAAGTAAGGCATCCAGTTCAGAAATAGTGCCTGTTTCCAATAATTCGGCAATTTTCGTGGCTGTGCTTTTGCCTATGCCATCAATCTTTTCCATCTGTTCCAAACTTTTGGAGGCAATCGGGTAGGGTAGCTTATCTACTTTAAAGGCAGCATTGGCAAGCGACTTTACCTTGAATGGGTTTTGCTCATGCAGTTCCATCAATTGCGAAAGAAAGCGTAAAGTGCGGGATATTGGTTTGTTTTCCATGGTGGGATTATGGAGGTAAAGCTACAAATTTTAGACCATAGACCATGGACGATAGACCATAGCTATTCATACTACGAAAAAATATTCACTTAATGAAAATAGCTATGGTCTATGGACTATCGACCATGGATTGCAAGGTTACTTCACCACCACCTCATACGGCAAGCGCATTTGCGGGGTACGCATCATTTGGGTTACGCCTTTTATTTCTTCGTAATAGCGGTAGTTTTCGCCCAGTTCAGATTTCAAGGCACGAGTGCGCATTTGTGCGCTGAAATTCTGTCCAACTTTGTTGAAAATGCTTTTTTGTCGCGGGTATGATACCAATTGGTAGTCGCTAATCCTGGCCTTTTTAGCGGCGCAGGCTATAGCGTCGTTTATAGTGCCCAGGCGGTCTACCAGGCCGATCTTTACTGCCTGTGCGCCGGTCCATACACGGCCCTGGCCAATGCTATTGATATACTCCTGGCTTTTATGGCGACCGGCTGCTACAGCCTTTGTGAACTCGTCGTAGCCGCGGTTTACCTGGTTTTGCAGGATGAGCGTTTCTTCCGGTGTAAGCGGACGGTCAATGTCGCCCAGATCAGCATATTTACCGGTTTTTACGCCATCAAAAGTTATTCCCAGCTTGTCGTTAAAAAATTTCTGCATATTAGGCAGTATGGCAAAGATGCCTATAGAACCGGTAATTGTGTTAGGCTCAGCAAAGATCGAATCCGCGGCGCAGGAAATATAGTAGCCTCCTGATGCAGCGTAATCACCCATCGATACGATGATCGGCTTAACCTTGTGGGTAAGCATCACCTCGCGCCAGATCACATCCGATGCCAGCGAACTGCCGCCCGGCGAGTTCACACGCAATACAATGGCTTTTACATGGTCGTCCATCCGTACTTTACGTAAGGCTTTCGACAGGGTTTCAGAGCCGATATTTTCATCATCGCCGTCGCCGCCATTAATATCTCCTGAAGCATAAACAATAGCGATCTTGTTTTTTGATGCCGACGGATTATTGCTGGTGTCGCTGTCGTCATCGCTTTTTGTATAATCGGTTATCTCAACGCTATGGATAGTTTTTTTAGCTGAAAGATGCAGGCGCTGCCTCAAATCGTCTAATACTTCATCTTTATATTTCAGGCCGTCAACCAGCTTGTATTTCATCGCGTCTTCGGGGAATTGTATCTTGAGCTGATTGGCATAATTGTAAAGCGAATCCTTGCTGATACCGCGCGCCGTACTGATACCACCGAGGAAGCTGTCATAAAGTGAACCAAGGTATGAGGTTACCTGCAAACGGTTGGCGTCGCTCATTTTATTAAGAATGAGCGGTTCAACAGCGCTTTTAAATGTACCCACACGAATGATCTGTGCCTGTATGCCCAGTTTGTCAAGCGCCCCCTTCAGGAAAGTGACCTGCGAACTGAAACCATGAAACTCGAATATGCCTTTGGGATTAATATACACCTTATCAGCCACTGATGCCAAATAATAAAAGCCCTGGGTATACACCTCACTGTAAGCAATGATAAATTTCCCCGACCTTTTAAAATCGATCAGCGCGTTACGGATCTCCTGGGTTGTGGCTTGTCCTGAAGTCATGTCGCTTTCATCCAGGTAAATGCCCTTTATATGGTCGTCGGTCTTTGCTTTTTTAATGTCTGCAAGAATATCATTCAAACCGATCACTTTATCTTCACCTAAACCTAAAAACGGAACATCGGCAAGCGGGTTGTTGGGCGTACGCTCAGGAATATCCTTTCTAAACTGGATATGAAGTATGGAATTAGGCTCAACAGTTACTGTTTTTTCACTCCCGGCAGACACCAACCCAATCACCAGCAGTATCCCCACAACTATAATTATCGCCGATACTATGATAAAGCCCACCATGCTGGCCAGCACATATTTGAAGAATTCTTTCATTAAATGTTATAAATACGTTATTTATGCAAACTTAGTAATTCAGCACTCACAATATTAAGAGTTCTGTCCATAATATTTGTTACAACAATGATTGATGTTTATCTTTTGTTAGGAAGTAATCTTGGCGATAGGGAATTGTTTCTGCACATGGCCCTGCGATTGATAGAGAGCGATATAGCGCCCATTTCCAAAGCATCGGCCGTATACGAAACACAATCATGGGGTAAAACGGACGAGCCGGATTACCTGAACCAGGTAATTATGTTGAAAACAAACCTACCCGCTGATGAAATTTTGAGGAAAATATTAGCGATAGAGCAGGAGATGGGGCGCAAGCGTGAAGAGAAATGGGGATCGCGCACAATAGATATTGATATTTTGCTGTATGGCGATGCGGTAATCAATACACAAAATTTAACCGTTCC
>JBQCIS010000362.1:0-5733 GCA_051953515.1 Mucilaginibacter sp. | reverse complement strand
AGTTTAATAGGTTTATCGTGCAGCCTGCACCAGTCGTAATGCCTCCTGCGTATCCAAATATAATTTATTGTATGAGCCTGATGATAAAATATCCTTGCTAATGAGCTTGCTGCCCATACCCACTGCGCAAACGCCTGATTTAAACCATCCCCTGATATTCTCCAGCGTTAGTTCAACACCGCCGGTTGGCATAAACAACTGACCGGGGAACAGCTCCTTTATTGCGCTCACAAAACCTGGCCCAAGCACATTGGCGGGGAATAATTTAATCAGCGCCGCATCATTTTGCTGTGCAAGATGTATTTCGGTCGGGGTCATACAGCCGGGGCACCATAGCAGGTTATGCTGTTTGGCCACGCGCGCAACGTCGGGGTTAACAATAGGGGCGATAATGAAATCGGCACCCGCAGCAATAAAGTCTTCGGCCTGCTGCACGGTCTTTATCGTACCAATGCCCAGTACCAGGTCGTGCATTTCATCCTGCTGTGCTTGTTTCAATGCCTTGAAATTTTCAAGGGCCGCAGCGCCGCGGTTGGTATATTCAATAACACGGATACCCGCTTTATATAATGTACGCGTAGTTTCAAGACTTACCTCTGCGCTTTCGTTAAAAAACAAGGGTAAAATACCCTGGCCGATAACGCTGTCTAATATTTTATTTCCCGTACTCATCTTGCAATATGACTATTTTTAATTTCCTCAACAGTGTGATTGGTAGCGTCGCCGTCAACAAATAATTTGTCGAACGCTGCCCGTGTGGCAAACTGCAACGTTTCCTCAGGCGAATGGCCGTTGTAAAAGCCGTAAATCAGTCCGGCCATAAAGCAATCACCGCTGCCTACTTTGTTTATGATCTTTGCCGCTGTATGGTCTTCCGTATTGTAATGCTGCCCGGCGGTGTATAAGGCGGTATAATAATTCATCTGGCCACCTTTATCAAACCTGAAGGTATTGGCAACCACCTTACATTTCGGATATTTTTCTGCAATATATTCAGATGTATTAATTGCAGCACGCAGGTAATTTTCCTTCTGGTCTATCTCTACAACATTCCCTTCAACCGGTATGCCCAGCATAATTTCAGATGCCCAGATGTTGCCCATTACCACATCGCAATGTTCAACCAGCGCAGGGATCACTTCATGCGGCTGTTTGCCGTATTTCCAAAGTTTTGAGCGGTAATTCAGGTCGATAGAAGTGGTAATGCCCCTTTCAGATGCCGCTACCAGCGCTTCAACGCAAACATCGGCTACGCTTTGATTCAGGGCAGGGCAGATGGCGCTCAGATGGAACCAGCTTACCCCGGTAAAAACTTTGTCCCAATCTATCATACCGGTCTTCAGATCGGCAAAAGCCGAGCCTGCGCGGTCGTATATCAGCGCGTCATTTTTCAAGTCAGCGCCCGACGTTAAATAATACAATCCTATCCTGTTGCCATGGCGGTAAACATCGCTTACATCAATGCCAAGGGCCTTTACATATTCTACTATTTCGTCAGATAAATAATTGTCTGGCAGCGCGGTATAATAGCGGGAAGGTACACCCCAAATGGCCAGTGCGGTGGCCACATTCAGCTCGGCACCGCCAACAAAAATAGGTACGCGGTTTTGCTGCAGCCAATTGCCGGCAGCATCAAGGCTTAGCCTGAACAAAAGTTCGCCGAAAGATAATACCGAACCGTTATCGTGCTTATTTAGAGTTTGTTTATTCATTGGCCTTTACAAAGAAACGCATTTAATGCCTGATTTTTGTGCATTCCGGAGATGCCAAAAATAAGTGGGCAGGGGCCTTGTTTTAAAATCGCATTGCTATTATTTACTTAATCGTTGAAGTAAGCGCGCGTAAATGACCGGGTTTAACTGTCGCCTGTCAATATCGTACATTCAAAATATTTTTTGCGGGGATGTATTTTTGTGGGATAAATAAGGTAAAATGCCAAGATAGTATAAAAACGCGCCAAAAAAGTGAATATTTATACGGTTTTAAAGCACTTACTTTACCAAGTTCAATAACCAATTAATACCATATTAACCATCAATTGATATGAGGAGTCTGAAGATTGGGCTTTTTGCCGTCTCGGTATCGGTTTTATACGCTTGTACAATGAAAAACAATTCGGGCCAGCATACAGCTTCAGCCGATTCTGCAAAACAGAAGGGCACGTTTGCCTATGATCTTAATTTCCTGAAACAGCACGACAGCGTCCTGGTGCTGAAAAACAATGAAGGCAGCGGCCAGATCATCGTTTCGCCAAAATACCAGGCCAAGGTATTTACCTCCACAACCGAAGGCGACAGCGGTAAAAGCATGGGCTGGATCAACTATAAGACCTTCGATCTGAAAACGCCCGACGCGCACATGAACGCCTTCGGCGGTGAAGACAGGCTTTGGCTTGGCCCGGAAGGCAGCAAATTTGCGTTGTTCTTTAAACCCGGCACGCAAATGTTGTTCGACAACTGGCACACGCCTGCAGCGGTTGATAAGGAAAGCTGGCAATTAGATTCATCCAGTACAAAAAAAGCGGTGTTGAGCAAAACCACCCAAATGCAAAAATATGCGGGCACGGTAATGGACATTAAGCTGAACCGAAGCGTGCAAATACTGGAGAATAATGAGATAGAACAAACCCTCGGCATTAAACTGGATACCGCTGTTAAGGCAGTTGGCTATGCTACGGTAAACAGTATTACCAATGCAGGCAAACAAGCCTGGGACAAACAAAGCGGCGCGCCGTGCTTATGGAACCTGGATATGTTCAATCCTTCGCCCTCTGTTACCATCGTTATACCTTACAGACAAGATGCTACAGGCGAAGTTGCCACAACAGATTATTTCGGGCAGATTCCGCCGGATCGTGTAAAATTTCAGAACGGTACCTTATATTATAAGGCTGATGGTAAACAACGCGGTAAATTGGGTGTGCCGCCAAACCGGCTAAAACAATATGCCGGGAGCTATGACGCGGCGAATAATGTGCTCACCATCATCACCTATAATTTCGATCCGAACGCCACTTATCTGAACCAGGAATGGCGCACTGATAAAGATCCGTTTAAAGGTGATGCCGTGAATGCCTATAATGATGGCCCGCTGGCAACAGGCGGACAGATGGGGCCGTTTTATGAGATAGAGAGCGTATCGCCGGCAGCATTCCTCAAGCCCGGTGAAACACTTACGCATAAGCACAGCGTTTTCCATTTTACAGGGAGCAAGGATGGACTAAATGCTATTGCCATGAAAACATTAGGTGTAGGGCTGGATAATATATATGCAGCTTTTAAATAAATTATATTAGCATACCAATTTAAAACTATATGCCAAGAAATAAAAAGCTGTTTGCCGTAGGCCTCATTACCTCGCTGTTCTTTATATGGGGTTTTGCGCTTAATCTTAACCCTATACTCATTCCGCATCTTAAAAAGGCCTGCCAGCTAACCACGCTCGAATCATCGCTGGTGGATTTTGCGGCGTATATTGCTTATTTTCTGCTGCCAATTCCTGCTGCCCAGTTCATGAAACGTTATGGTTACAAAGGCGGTATATTGCTTGGGCTGGTGTTCGTTGCAACGGGGATGTTCCTGTTCTACCCTGCATCAATCGTGCGCAATTACGCATTCTTTCTGTTCGCGTTGTTCGTAATGTTCAGCGGTTCCGCATTTCTGGAAACCGCCGCTAATCCGTACATCACCGTTCTGGGCGACCCGGAAAATGCGGCCTTCCGCATCAATCTCGCACAATCATTTAACGGCCTTGCAGCGGCGACAGCCGGCTTTGTGGGTCGTAATTTTATATTATCAGGCGTTACCCTCACGGCTGCGCAGGAAGCAGCCATGTCAAAAACACAGCTCACTAATTATCTTAATAAGGAAGCATCGTCTGTACAGGCGCCATTTGTAATTATGGGGGCATGCGTGTTGATTGTTGCTTTAATGTTGTTTAAAACTTCGTTGCCAGCAATTACCGAAGAAGGCGAAGGCGAGGAATTGCATGAGCAAAAACCATTATTTACCCGCCTGGGCGAATTATTGCGCCGGAAGGAGTTAATGGCTGGCGTGCTGGCACAATTTTTTTATGTAGGTGCGCAGGCTTGTATCTGGAGCTTCTTTATCCTTTTTGCCGAGCGTGTTGCCAGTATGGATGAAAAAACCGCAGGCTTGTATCTCATTGCCGGTTCGTTATGCTTTATGGTGGGCAGGTTTGTTGGTTCGGGATTGATGAAGGTCATCAACCCGGTTAAGCTGCTTACTATCTATAGCTTTTTCAACGTGATATTAATGGTGGCAGCTGTGTCGCTGCATGGCAATTTTCCAATTTATGCATTGTTGGGGGTAGATTTCTTTATGTCTATCATGTTCCCCACCATCTTTTCGTTAAGCATACGCGGACTGGGAAAGCAAACCAAAGAGGGTTCTTCACTGGTGATTATGGCGATAGTTGGTGGTGCGGTATTAGGCCCGGTTTTAGGTTTGATTGCGGATAAGACGAATATCCAAATCGCCTATCTCGTACCGGCATTTTGTTTCCTTTACATATTCGTTTATGCGTTTAAGAGGGCAAAAGTTACTGAATTGAAAGTCGCGGCAGCGCATTAATATAAAACACAAAAAACTTATGGATTTAGGATTAAAAGATAAGGTGATTATTGTAACCGGCGGGGCTAAAGGTATAGGCCTGGGTGTGGCGAAGGTTTTGGCGAATGAGGGAGCGATACCGGTTATTGTGGGCAGAAAGGCTGATGATAATTTAAAAGCGATAGCCGAAATAGAAGCCGATGGCGGCAAAGCAGGGCATGTGGTTGCAGAGCTTACCGACCCCAACGAATGCAAAAAGGCGGTAGAAGAGGTGGTAGCCAAATATGGCAGGATAGACGGTCTGGTGAACAATGCAGGTGTAAATGATGGCGTTGGCCTGGAAAGCGGCGATTATGAGCGTTTCATCGCTTCGCTGCATAAAAACATGGTGCATTATTACCTGATGGCACACCATGCTTTGGATGAGCTGAAGAAATCAAAAGGCGCTATACTCAATATCACCTCAAAAACTGCTGATACCGGTCAGGGTAATACTTCGGCTTACGCGGCTTCAAACGGTGGGCGTAACGCGCTTACCCGCGAGTGGGCGGTTGAGCTGCTCAAATATGGTATCCGGGTAAACGCCATTGTAGTTGCCGAATGCTGGACACCGCTTTATGCCAACTGGATAAAAACATTGCCTAATCCGGAAGAAAAGTTGCGCGAGATTGCATCGAAAATTCCGCTGGGCAACCGCATGACCACTGCCGAGGAAATAGCGAACATGACGGCTTTCCTGCTATCGGATCGTTCGAGCCATACTACCGGTCAGCTGATTTATGTAGATGGCGGTTATGTACACCTGGATAGGGCGCTGTTTAACGCGGAGTAATTAGAGTCATCGAAATATAGCTTCATATTGACGTTGACTTTAGTCGACGGTTACTATATGAACAATACATGGCTTTAGCCTAAATCTGCGAACGATATTAGGCTAAAGCCTAACTCATTTGATTGTTTAATTCCGTTGGCTGAAGCCAACGGCAATTTTAAGTTATGCGAATAGACGCTCATCAACATTTTTGGATAT
Organism: Mucilaginibacter sp.; assembly: GCA_051953515.1. Taxonomy (GTDB): domain Bacteria; phylum Bacteroidota; class Bacteroidia; order Sphingobacteriales; family Sphingobacteriaceae; genus Mucilaginibacter. The sequence continues at coordinate 132 of JBQCIS010000362.1, read as the reverse complement.
TCGACCCGGTTAGAGATAGCTGGATAGATGAAACTATGGCCGCAATTCAGCGGGACTTTTTACCTGCTGATCTGAAGCCAATACTCGACCGGCACCAGATAGATGGTTGTGTAGCCGTGCAGGCTGACCAAT
>JBQCIS010000361.1:0-4900 GCA_051953515.1 Mucilaginibacter sp. | reverse complement strand
GCCCGCTGTAGGCTCGTCATACAGCATAATCTCAGGGTTCAATATCAGTGTACGGGCAATGCCTACACGTTTACGTTGCCCGCCTGAAAGTTCTGCCGGCATCTGATTCATGGTATGTAACAAACCAACGGCATCCAGCACGCTTGCAGTAGCTTTGTCTATCTCGCCGCGCGTAAGGTTCTTTTTGTTGCGTACCAGCGGAAACTCGAGGTTCTTGCGCACGGTCATACTATCGTATAAGGCGCTGTTCTGGAAAGAGAACCCTATACGTACACGCAGTTCGCGCCATTGCTTGTCGTTCAGTTTGGATATATCCTCGCCCAAAACCTCAATCTTACCCTTATCGGCAGTAAGCAGACCTGATATAACCTTGATCAGTACCGATTTACCGGTACCTGAACGCCCCAGTACCACGAGGTTCTCGCCCTGGAAAAGTTCAAGGTCAATGCCGCGCAATACGTGGTAATCGTCGAACGATTTTTCCAGGCCATTGATCCTGATGACCGCGTTTTTGTAATCGATATCTGCCTTTGCCTTCTCCATATTAGCGGAACCAACTGGTTATTTGTACAATGGTTATTTCTTCAATAAAAACCAAAAACATGGCCGTTACCACAGCACCGTTTGCCGCCATACCCACGCCTTCGGTACCCTTGTTAGAGTTGTAGCCCTGATAACAGCCTACAATGCCGATGGTAAACCCAAATATGATGGATTTAATGAGTGATGAAGTAAAATCAATAAACGAAAGCGGTGAAAAGAAATCGTTAATAAAGGTACTGTAGCTTGTTCCTTCGTTAGTAGCCACGTTCAGGAATCCGCCCAGCATAGCTATCAAACCAAAAAAGGTAGCAAGAACAGGTATGCCAATAGTGGTTGCCAATACACGTGTGCAAACCAAAAACTTAAAAGGGTTGGTACCCGAAACCTCCATGGCATCTATCTGCTCGGTAACACGCATCGAACCCAGCTCGGCACCAATGCTCGAACCTACTTTACCCGCGCAGATCAGCGCTGTAACCAATGGCGCCAGTGCACGCATAATGGCGATGGATACCAGCGACGGCAGCCACGAAGTAGCGCCAAAATCGGCAAGTGAGGGGCGTGATTGCTTGGTGAATATTAAACCAACAATAAATCCCGTTAGCGAAATAAGGGTTAATGACCGTAAACCAACATCAAACAGCTGGCGCACAACTTCCCTGGCTTCATAGGGCGGCATAAACGCTTCGCGGAAAAACCTGAAGATAAACTGATTGATATTATAGAGTGTAACGAAGAAGTTGGTGATAGCTGTCTTAAACTTCGACCCACGCTTACTACGTAACTTAACTTCTGGTGTAGATGTTTTTTCGGTTGTATCCATTAATTACGGCAAAGGTATTACTTATGCGTAATATCATTGTAATGCTACAAAAATTTAACTGTATTGTTTGCTATAGGGGTATTGCGTATATCAAATATTACAAAGCAGTAATAATTTAATAGCCGGCGGCAAAAATATCACTTCCTTGTTGCGGGACAAAACAAAACGGTTAAATATTTTATTTCTTAACTAAAATAGTCAAAATGAATTCATATCAGCAAAAGTGGATGGAACTGTTACAAAATGCTAACATTCCCGGTTGGAAAATTGAGCCGCAGGGCGATGATATTTATGTGGAAATGCCGCACGTAACCGATATTAAGCTGATACGCGATAATATCCCATCAACGCTCGGCACAATGTCGTTAGATATTGTGGAACCTAAGGAGCGGCTGAAATTTATCTTTCACAATGGAGTTGAGCGTTTTGAATATCTGCTAAATCCGGATAAGGATGATCTGACCAGGGCTTAATTGAGTTTTGCCTTGCTGGACAGAATGACCACGCAGGTACCCATCACGGCAATAAACGTAAACGATGCCCGCAGGTTGATCAGCCCGGATATAAACCCGATGATAGGCGGCCCTAACAATATCCCCACAAAACCGATGGTAGATACTGCCGCAAGCGCAACGCCGGGTCTCATGGTTTTTGACTTACCCGCCGCGCTGAAAACCATCGGCACAACGGATGAAACGCCCGCGCCTACAAACAGAAACCCAATAACCGCGGTATAGAAGTATGGGAAAATAACAGCTATTAACAACCCTACAACGGTTAGCACGCCGCTCACCTGCAAAATACGGCGCAGACCAAATACTTTTGCAAACCAATCGGCAATAAAAAGCCTGCAAAAAGCCATTGTAGACATGAAAGCGGTAAAACCTATACCGATAACAGCCAGCGGCGCCATTACCACTTTTTTGAAATAAATAGCACTCCAGTCAAACATCGCGCCCTCGCACATCATAGAACACATGGCAATTACGCCAAGCATTATAAGCGACTTATCCGGCATCACAAAAACCGGCCCGCTGCTGGCCACTTTATCATCCTTCAGATAGCGGGCAATAAGCCCAATGGTGATAACGGTTATGGATGCGATGATGGTGAAATGATAAAGCGGCTTAACCTGCTCGGCTATCATATAGGTGCCAATACCTGCGCCCACAAAGCCCGCAAAACTCCACAAGCCGTGGAAAGAGGCCATAATGGGTTTCTGATAAAGCCCCTCGGCAGCTACGGCCTGTGTGTTAACCGAAATATTCATGGCGTTGCTCGAAAAGCCGAATAATATCAGCCCGATGATCAACTGGATAATATTCTGCGCCAAACTAAGGCCGATGAGCGTAATGGCATAAAATGAAAGCGCGAAAATTAATAACCGGCGACTACCGATAATGGTGATGATCCAACCCGAAAATGGTAATGAGCACATCAACCCCACCGGTACGGCGAACAGAATGGCCCCAAGTGCGGCATCGGTTAGCTTAAAGGTTTGCTGGATAGTAACAATGCGCGAAGCATAGCTGGCAAAACACAACCCCGCGAGGAAGAACATTACACCCACCACAATACGCAGCGTATGTTTGGGAAATGGATATACCGAGGGTTCCTTCATTTGTATTGTTAAAGTGTATAAGATACACTAAGTTGATGTAAAGGTACGTAATAGTTTCTTAGGAATTATACATGTCGGTTTGACAAATGTTTTGGAGAGGAATAAGAAAGGTAAATAAAACCATGTCATTTCTCCTCGCTACTCATTTCACCAGGCCTTTGCATCGCTCATGGAAATAACATGGTTTTTGAGCTTTTTGTGCCCGAAATTATTTCCTGTACAAAATAAACGCCGTACTGCCCGGTACCTTAACCGAAGCACTGCTAACATTGCTGATACCATTTTGATTGATCTGGTTGCCATCGCCAACCAGTGTCCAGTTACCTGCCGGTATAGCTATTGTTTTGCTGCCGGTGCTGCCGTTCAGTATTACAAGGATGTCTGCCCATTGATCGCCATTGGCATTGCCGTTAAGCTGATAGGCGATCACCTGCGGATCAGCCACACCAAGGAAGTGCAGATGATTATTGATCATTGCTGCAGACCTCATACGGAACGCCGGGTGTTGTTTGCGCAGGGCAATGAGCTGTTTGTAATACTCAAATACATCGGCGTATTTCGTTTTCCGGCTCCAGTCTATCTGGTTAATTGAATCCGGGGAGTTGAACGAGTTCGCTACGCCCTGTTTGGTGCGCAGCAGTTCTTCGCCCGAAAGCATAAACGCTACGCCCTGCGAGGTCATTACCGCCGTTTGTGCCAGCTTATCCATTTTGATGAGTGCAGCTTCTGATGCCCTGGAATTGGAGATTTTCAGCCTGTCGTAAAGGCAATTATCGTCATGACAGGAAACATAGGTAATGGCCTGTTCCGGTTGCTTTGCCCACGGCGCTTTAGAGTAATTCACCTTACTGTAATCCACTTGCGGATGTTTTACCGAAGCAACAATACCGAATTTAACGCTCTCTTTCAGATCGGCATTACCACTGGCAAAACCTTTGGATTTAAGGTCGCTCCACCCGCCGCGCAGGCCATCTCGAATATCGTCGCTAAAAACTGCTATATGATGCAGTTTGACCGCATTCTTTTTCACCGCGCGCAGGTTTTCAGGTAAAGGACTTGCGCCTGCTGTCCAGCCTTCGCCATAGATAACGATAGAGTGGTTGATGTTATGCAGTGTATCGCTGATGGCATTCATGGTTTTGATGTCGTGTACGCCCATCAGGTCGAAACGGAAGCCATCGATGTGGTATTCTTTCGCCCAGTACAATACCGATTCCATCATAAACTTGCGCATCATGGGGCGCTCGGAGGCCGTTTCGTTATTACAGCCTGTGGCATTTGAATAGGAGCCATCGGGGTTATGCCTGTAGAAATAGCCAGGCGCAAACTGCGTAAAGTTGGAGTGGTCAATATCGGCAGTGTGGTTATACACCACATCCAGTATTACGCGAATGCCATTTTTATGCAGCGCATGTACCATCTCCTTAAATTCTTTTATGCGCACATTGCCATCGTACGGATTGGTAGAGTAGCTGCCTTCAGGCACGTTATAGTTTACAGGGTCGTAGCCCCAGTTGTATTGTTTGCTGTCGGGTTTGGTTTCATCAACCGAATTGAAATCGAAAGACGGCAGCAGGTGCACATGCGTGATGCCGAGTTCTTTCAGATGATCAAGCCCGGTAGATTTGCCATCCGGCGATTTGGTGCCGGTTTCAGTCAATCCCAGGAATTTGCCTTTATTTTTTATGCCCGAATTAGGATCAACTGATATATCCCTGATGTGTAATTCATAAATAATGGCATCAGTAGCCTTCTTAAATGACGGGCTTTTATCTTTCGACCATCCTGCCGGATCAGTTGCATTCATATCCACGATCATGCCGCGATGACCGTTAATACCAACTGCTTTGGCATAAATGTCCGGCACCTCTAATGACCATTTACCATCATTCAAGATCTGAAACGTGTAGTAT
>JBQCIS010000360.1:0-8730 GCA_051953515.1 Mucilaginibacter sp. | reverse complement strand
GGCGCATTGATGATAAGGTAAAGAAATTTGTTCTGGCCAAACGCATGGCCAAAATTGCTGCCGACCTGATGGGCGTTGAAAACGTTCGTCTTTACCACGACCAGGCCCTGTTTAAAGAACCGGGCGGCGGCCCAACCCCATGGCACCAGGACCAATACTACTGGCCGATAGATACCCACAATACCATTACCATGTGGATGCCGCTGGTTGATATTGATGTGGATATGGGTATGCTCACGTTTGCTTCAAACTCGTTTGATAGGGGTGCTATATTTAATCACGAAATTTCAGACGAGTCGGAAGCGGCATTTGACGCTTATGTAAAAGAAAAGGATTTCCCTATCACCCGCGCACAAACAATGAAAGCTGGTGATGCCACCTGGCACCGCGGTTTTACCATACACCAGGCGCCGGGCAATAACTCGAACAAAATGCGGGAGGTTATGACCGTTATTTACATGGCCGACGGGGCGCGCATTGCCGATTACAAGAACGAATGGCAAAAAAGCGACCATAAAAAATGGCTGATGGACAAACCCATCGGCTAATTGATCGACTCGGAACTAAACCCACGTTTATTATAGGCTTATTTGGTTAAATTGTGTTTGGAATGGGGAGTTTGGTGGCTTCCCATTTTTTATTTATACGCTATCGATGCCTGCTTCGTCCAAAGGCAGTTCTTCGGCTTTACGTTTATGATGTGATTTAAATCTCAGAAACGGCTGTTCAACAATGCGGAAACTCAGGAAAGCCATCATGGCAGTAATCAGCAGGCATAGCAAAACATAAGGCACAAACAGTAAACGATGCCCAAAGGCATTGTATACCAATTGCTCTACCGGGAAAGCATAAATGTATAACCCATAAGAAATATCGTACCGAAGCGATATATGGAAGGTAGAAAAGAACTTAACACAGAAAACAGACACAATTACAGGGGCTACCACTAAGAAGCCTCCAAATCGCAATAGCATAAGTGATAAGAGCAAGAGAAAGATATATCCTTTTTTATCAATATCAATATACTTACCGTAAACATATAACATCATTCCGCACAGGAACGATACATAAAGCCTGAAAGCATTTGAAAGAATAAAAATTGTTGGCCCGTAATGTACAGGAGAGATGAGGTTGATGACATAGATAACATATACGAAAGCGGCCGAAAGTAACAACATCGCCCTGTTACGCCTGAACAATCCCAACAATCCCATAGCCAGCACGGCTATATAACACTGCATTTCGGGCCAAAGGCTCCATAAGCTACCGTTAAGAGAGGCGTTATAAGCCGAGTGGTCAAGCACATGCTGTACAGACCATTGATGAATAGGCAACAATGCATTCTCATAAAAAAAAGAAAATGCGCTCATATTACCCCAGTAAGCAAAACCACTTAACCGATAGTCGTTAAGGTAAACAATTGCAGGAGCGATCAAAAAGCCGGTAACAAGCAAACAAACCCAAAAACCTGGAAAAATTCGTAATAGCCTGTTTCGCACAAAATGCAGCACATCCGGCAAACGGTCATAGCTGGCGCTGATAAGATAACCGCTCAATGTAAAAAAACCCATCACCCCTATGTCTCCAAAAGATATCTGACCTTTTGAAAATAAAATAAGCGGTTCGCCGGGGTAATTGCCTAAAAGATATGCATGCGAAAAAAGCACTAAAAAGGCCAATATCAGCCTAAGCAAATCGAAAGCGTTATGACGACTGTGCATACAAAGAACCGAAAATAAAAAAAGTATTTATATAATCCCGCCAGATTTGATTAATCGCCAATACTTTAAACCACCGATCGTTTTGTACTAAAACAACTGTATTCTTGGCGCACTTGTTTCCAGCCATGGCAATATCCTACAATTCTTGGCATACATATTATAAAAACACTAACACCGTCTCAGATAAATTTGCTATCAATCAATAAATCTGATCAGTTTATTATTTATTGAATTTTAACCATCCTGCCATAAGCAGGATGAATTGAATTACGGATGTATATCCCTGTTTTTCGCAGATATTATCATTCAAGCAATTATAACCCGGATGTCTGAAACTATTATATTAAAAGGAATTACCTGGAACCATAGTCGCGGTTTTGTGCCGATGACGGCCACCGCACAACGCTTTTCTGAATTAAACCCCGGTTTTGAAATTACCTGGGAAAAGCGGTCCCTGCAACAATTTGCCGACCTTTCCATTCAACAACTCGCCGAGCGTTACGACCTGCTGGTGATAGACCATCCATGGGCAGGCTTTGCCGCCAAAACCGGTTCGATATTACCGTTTGACGAGTATCTTTCAGCAGCATTTCTGAAAGATCAGGAAGAAAACACAGTGGGCGAATCCTACATCAGCTATAATTACAACGGCCACCAATGGGCATTAGCTATTGATGCCGCAACACCTGTTGCCGCAAGCCGCCCGGACCTGTTGGAGAAACATGGCTTTGATCTACCCAAAACCTATAACGATCTGCTTGCTTTAGCGAAGAAAGGTTTGGTTGCCCTACCGGGTATCCCTATCGATTCACTCATGCAATTTTATACCTTCTGCTGCTCACTGGGTGAAGATCCCTGCCAGCAGGATGATATGGTTATAAGCGAAGCCACCGGCGTAAAAGCGCTGCAAATGTACCGCGAGCTGGCCCTGCATATTGATGCTGCCTGCTTTAGCCGCAACCCGATACAAACTTATGAAGCGATGACCTTAACTGACGGCATTGCTTACTGTCCGTTTGGTTACGGCTACTCCAATTACTCGCGCGATGGGTATGCGCGTAAGCTGCTCCATTTTCACGATATGATCACGCTGAATGGTAAAACCAATCTGCGTAGCACACTTGGCGGTACCGGTTTGGCGGTATCATCAAACTGTAAGCATGTGGATATGGCCATGAAATATGCAGAATTTGTTGCTTCGCCTGAATGTCAGCGGGGATTGTACACCGATAACGGCGGCCAGCCGGGCCATCTAAGCGCCTGGACAGACGCTGCCAATAACCAGAAAACACATAATTATTTCGCCAATACATTACCCGCATTGCAAAGGGCATTTTTGCGTCCGCGTTATTATGGCAGCATGTATTTTCAGGATCATGCCGGCGATGTAGTGCGTGATTACCTGATGAATGGCGGCAACGAGCTGCGCGTATTGCAACAAATGAACGAACTGTATCAACAATCAAAACAAAAGGCTGAAGCATGATAAAACCGCTCGAAGGCTTATTGGTACTGGAGTTCAGCCAGTTTATGGCTGCGCCGACGGCAGGTTTACGTCTGGCCGATCTTGGTGCGCGCGTGATCAAGATCGAGCGGCCTGTAAAAGGCGAAGCGGGCAGACAGATAGCCATTCGCAATATTTTTGTAAACGGCGATAGTTTGGTGTTCCATACTATCAATCGCAATAAAGAATCGTACGCAGCCGACCTGAAAAACCCCGCCGATCTGGAACGTATTAAAAAGCTGATAGCAAAGGCTGACGTCATCACCCATAATTTCCGCCCGGGTGTGATGGAAAAGATCGGGTTAACGTATGAAGAAGTAAAAGCCATAAACCCGCGCGCGATCTACGGCGTGGTAACCGGCTATGGCAATAAAGGCCCATGGGCACTGCGCCCGGGGCAGGACCTGCTGATACAATCTCTGTCCGGCCTTGCCTATTTATCTGATACAGAAGATGCCGGGCCGGTGCCGTTCGGTTTGGCAACTGCAGATATGATATGCGGTGCACATTTTGTACAGGGCATACTGGCCGCGCTTATTAAACGGGCAAAGACCAACACGGGTGCACTGGTTGAAGTAAGTTTGCTCGAATCTACCCTCGATCTTCAATTTGAAGTGATCACCACCTACTTAAATGATGGTGGCAAGTTACCCCAACGCAGCAGTGTAAAAGGCAATGGCCACCCCTATCTAAGCGCGCCTTACGGTATTTATAAAACCAGCGATAATTATTTAAGCCTGGCCATGGGCGACCTGTTGAAGATCGCTAAAGTTTTAGGCGTTGATCTGCCTGAAACCTATCATACCAAAAACGCCTGGTTTGAGCATCGCGACAATATTATGGGTTTGCTTGCCGAGGGCCTTAAACACAAAAACACTGATGAATGGCTGCAAATACTGGATGCCGAAGGTATCTGGGCGTCAACAGTGCTCAATTATGAACAAAGTTTGCAGCATGAGGGCGCAAAAGTATTAGGCATGCGGCAGGAGGTAGTATTGCCTGATGGCAGCACGCTAAGCACTACCCGTTGCCCCATCCGCATCAATGGCGAAAAATTATATTCAAGTGTTGCGGCCCCGCGCCCCGGCGCACAAACCGAACTGATCAATCAACAATTCAATTTAGTATAGATGAAGCCGCTTGAAGATTATTTAATTGTTGATTTCAGCCAGTTTTTATCCGGCCCGTCTGCTGCTTTAAAGCTTGCAGATATGGGTGCACGCGTTATTAAAATTGAAAAGCCGGGAACGGGGGATATCTGCCGCCAGTTGTACACTTCCAATGTGATCATGAATGGCGAATCATCCGTTTTTCATGCCATCAACCGCAATAAAGAAAGCTTTGCAGCTGATATAAAAAACATTAACGACCGCGCCGCGATCACCGAGCTGGTAAAACAGGCGGATGTGGTTATGCACAACTTTCGTCCGGGAGTGATGGAGCGGTTGGGTTTTGATTATGAAAACGTTAAGAAACTGAATCCATCGGTTATTTATGGCGAGATCTCCGGCTATGGCAACGAAGGCCCATGGAAGGACAAACCCGGGCAAGACCTGTTACTGCAATCCCTTTCTGGCCTCACCTGGCTCAGCGGAAACGCCGGCGGACCAGTACCAATGGGGCTATCCATCATTGATATGCTGGCGGGCAACCAATTGGCGCAGGGAATTTTAGCCTGCCTGCTGCGGCGCACTATCAGCGGCGAAGGCGCATTGGTACAGGTAAGTATGCTTGAATCGGCGTACGATTTCCAGTTCGAAGCCATTACCACCTATTTCTACGATAATAAATTGCCCAAACGGTCTGAGCACAACAGCGCGCATGCCTATTTGGGAGCACCGTATGGTATTTATCAAACAGCTAACGGCTTTTTGGCATTGGCCATGGGTTCCATACCGCAATTAGGCGAGCTGCTGCAATGCACGCCACTGCTATCGTATACTGAAATTGCTTCGGCTTTTAACCTGCGGGATGAGATCAAGGCAATACTTGCCGAACACCTGCGGACGAATACCACAGAATACTGGCTGGCAATTCTGCAAAAAGCCGATATCTGGTGCGCAGAAGTACTTTCGTGGGACAAACTGATGCAGGAAGAAGGCTTTAAGGTGCTGGATATGATACAGGAAGTAACCATGAACGACGGCTACACGTACAAAACCACGCGCAGCCCTATACGCATTGACGGCGAGTTGCTTACATCTTCAAAAGGCTCACCAAAACTGGGTGAAGACAACGATAAAATAACCGGACAACTAATTAGCCCTAAAAAATGAGCGCCGACAAATTAAGGATAGCTGTACGCAAGTTTGGGCCTTTTGAAAGCGCCCTGCAAAAACTGTGGGATGCTTATTGCCGGCAAACAGGCTGTACCATGCAGGCTGAAATGATCCCGATGGATCTGGACGATTTGCACAAAGCGATCTTAGCAGATAACGGGCTCAAAAATGGCGATTGGGACATTGCACACGTGGTAACCGATTGGTTATACGAAGCCTGCACTGTAAGCGCTCTGGAAGATCTTCAACCCTACATAACACAAAACCCGCCGGACGATTTTCCGCAGGGGTGGAGCCGTTCCTTGCTGGATATGCAGCAATATGGCGAAAAAATAATGGGGCTTCCATTTCATGATGGCCCGGAATGCCTGATCTACCGCAAAGACCTGTTTGAAAGCGAAACCGAAAAAGCCAGATTCCTGGAACAACATGGCAAACCTTTGCAGGTCCCGCAAACATGGGATGATTTCAGAACGGTTGCCCGCTTCTTTCATCGGCCGGAACAAAACCTGTATGGCAGCGTGTTCGCCGGTTTGCCGGATGGGCACAATACCGTGTTCGATTTCTGCCTGCAACTATGGACACGCGGCGGAGAACTGGTTAACGCAGATAACAAAATAAATATCAATAGCCACGCCGCACTCGAAGGGTTGACCTACTACCGCGATATATTACGCGATAAAGAAGCTACGCATCCAAACATCATGCAATATGAGTCGGTGCAAACCGGTATGGCCTTCGCGCGCGGAGAGGCGGCCATGATGGTGAACTGGTTCGGCTTTGCATCCATGTGTGAAGTAATTATAGAATCAAAGGTAAAGGGAATGGTAGATATTACTGCTGTACCCCATACAGCAGGCTATCCATCTGCTTCGCTGAATGTTTACTGGTTGTATACCATCGGCTCAGGCAGCAAGCACAAACAGGTGGCTTATGATTTTATCCGCTTCGCGACCAATGCCACTAATGATAAACTATTGACGACTGAAGGCGGTATCGGCTGCCGTATTTCCACCTGGAAGGACAAAGAGATCAACACGCTCATCCCTTATTATCATAAACTGGAAGAATTACATGGTTCGGCGAAATCGCTGCCCCAGCATCCGCATTGGGCTCAGATAGCGCATATCATCGACCATGTGGTACTGCAAGCCATCAACACCGAAACGCCATTACAGCAATTGCTGCAAGAGGGTCAGCAAAAAATAGATGCCTTATGAAAAACGAAACATTGAACATTCCATATAAGCCCGTCCTGCCTAAAAATCCGCTACCCATTGTTATTATCGGAGCCGGCGGTATTGTGGGCGATGCACATTTGCCCGCCTATAAAAAAGCCGGTTTTGAAGTGGTGGGCATTACCAACCGTACACGCGCCAGGGCCGAAAAGCTGGCGGAGCAATGGAATATCCCGAATGTTTATAACACGGTAGATGATGCCGTTGCAAACGCCCCGGCCAGCGCCGTTTATGACATCACCATTATGCCCGAGCAGTTTGTAGAGACGCTCCGCAAACTGCCCGACGGCGCCGGCGTACTCATTCAAAAGCCCATGGGCGATTATTTCTGGCAGAGTAAGGAGATACTGGAGATCTGCCGTAAAAAGAACCTTAAAGCGGCCATCAACTGCCAGTTGCGTTTTGCACCTTATGTGAGCGCCGCGCGGTACCTGATCGAAAACGGCTATATCGGGCAATTGTATGATATGGAAGTGCGGGTAACGCTGGAAACACCGTGGGAGCTGTTCCCTCACGTAATGATCCATCCGAGACTGGAAATTCAGTACCACAGCATCCATTATATCGACCTGATGCGTTCGTTTTTAGGCGACCCGCGGACGGTGATGGCCAAAACACTTAAGCATCCGGCAAAATCGTTGTCGTCATCGCGCTCCACCATCCTGTTTGATTATGGCGATACCATGCACGCGGTGATCAATACCAATCACGATCACTCCTTCGGCCCCCATAACCAGGAAAGTTTTATCAAGTGGGAAGGCACCAAAGGCGCAATTAAAGCACGTATGGGCCTGCTGATGGATTATCCGCATGGTGTGCCAGACAAATTTGAGTATTGCCTGATGGAAGAAGGAAAAGCAGCCCAATGGCATGAGGTGCAATTGGAAGGCTCCTGGTTCCCGGATGCGTTTATTGGTACCATGTCCAGCCTGATGCGCTATACTAACGGCGAGGCAGACGTACTGCCGACCCATGTTGAAGATGTAATAAAAACTATGGCGGTTGTTGAAAGCGCCTATATATCAAGCGATAATGGCGGCGTTGTTGTGGCTGACCGTTTCAAATAAAAAAGAAATTAACTATGTATTTTAAATCGACATTTTTTGAAGATTATACCTTGGGCGACAAACGCGTAACGCTCGGCCGCACCATTACCGAAACTGATTTTGTGGTGCATGCCGGCCACACAGGCGACTTTTTTCCGCATCACATGGATGCCGAATGGTGCAAAACGCAGCCCTTTAAACAACGTATAGCGCATGGCACTATGATCTTCAGTATAGGTATTGGCCTTACCGCTTCTGAGATAAACCCCGAGGCTTTTTCGAAAGGCTATGACAAACTGCGATTTGTGAAACCGGTATTTATTGGCGATACCATCCACTCAGAGATTACCATCTCTGAAAAAACCGATGCCAAAAAACCGGAATATGGTACTGTAACGGAACACGTAGAGATCATTAACCAAAACGGTGAAGTGGTGGTAGTTTGCGATCACCTGTTACTGGCAAAAAGAAAATCGATATAACTTATGGCCGGAGCAAGCAACACAACGGAACACGTTGTTATCAAGGAATCATCCTTAAAAGGCAAATCCCTCACGCTACCTTTTATATTGGTAGTATGCCTGTTTTTTTTGTGGGGAATTGCCCATAACCTGGAACCCTATTTAATACCCCACTTAAAAAAAGCATGCCAGCTCAGCAACCGGCAGTCCACCTATATTGATATGGCCATCTTCTTCGCCTACTTTGCAATGGCCATCCCGGCGGGCATGTTGTTGAAAAGGTTCGGCTATAAAAGATGTATCGTAATAGGGTTGCTGTTGTTTGCCGCTGGCGCTTTACTGTTCATTCCCGCGGCAAATACATTAACCTATGGCGCTTTTATAGGCGGACTGTTTGTGTTGGGCTGCGGGCTTGCCACGCTTGAAACTACAGCAAACCCGTATGCTGCTATTTTAGGCGATCCGGCACGATCAACCTTCA
>JBQCIS010000359.1:0-20667 GCA_051953515.1 Mucilaginibacter sp. | reverse complement strand
ATAGTTCATAGTTTATGGCAGCAGCAGTACTGTGATCTATGGACCATGAACTATTCAAATAAGGCTGCCAGCTTCTGCACTGTTACCTCAGTGTAATCATTTATCACAAGGTTGGTGGGTTGCAATTCGCTTGCGGGGTGGCCGGTGGTAATGCCCACCACTTTCATGCCAGCTGCGTTGGCGGCTTTAATTCCGGCTATCGAATCTTCAAAAACAACGCAATTTTCGGGCTGGGCATTCAAATCGCTGGCTGCTTTTAAAAATATCTGCGGGTTCGGCTTGCCTTTACTTACGCGACTGCCATCAATAATGGCCGCAAAATCATCGCGGATAGGTATTTTATTCAGTATAAAATTAATATCCTCCATTGTAGCCGATGATGCCATCGCCATCCTGATACTATCGTCTTTTAACTCTGTAAGGAAATTCTCCAACCCGTTTATCGGGGCAAGGAATGGTGCATATATTTGCCGGTAAAAAGTCTCCTTTTCTTCGCGATAACTTTTCAATGTTTCTTCATCCGCATCAGGAAATAAACTGCGCATGGTTTCAATAATCGGCACACCGCTTATAGATCCTTTGTATCGTTCAATAGAAATATCGCCCAGGCTATGACTTTTAAAAAATGCCTGCCACGATTGGTAATGATATGGGGTGTTGTCAATCAGCGTGCCATCCATATCAAAAATTACAGTAAAATGTTTCAAGCAGATAAGTTATGTTGAATGATTATTAGTTTAACCGCAGAGATCACAAAGGTTTACACAGGGAACACAAAGCTTTCTTTCTCTGTGTTCTCAGCGTCTTCTCTCTCCGTGACCTCTGCGGTTATTCTGCGCATTGCCCAATATTGTCAATCTACGTTCACAAGCCGGCCACGGATTTAAGTGACATGTTTTATTAATTAAAATCCCATTTTCTCTTTCATCCCGCCATTCTTTGCCAGGAATTTGCCGTACTCCAGCAAATTATCTATCGGTGAACGTTGAAAAAGGTCGAACGTTACGTTCACGCCTTTTTCAATGGCTTCATCGGTCTTTTCAAATCCTGTCGAATTGTCATTTATCCAGAAGTTCAGTACAAATACAAACTGTACCCACAAGGCATCCTTATATTTCTTTGAGAAGAATTTGCGGTCGGCGAGTTCGGCGCTTTCTATACCTTCGTTGATGAGTGCTTCTGCAAAATTTTCAAAAAGCTCTTTCAAGCCCTCAAAAATGCGTGGCGTGGTAAAGCTTTTAGGTTGGCTGTTAATGCTGTAAACGGCAAAGCTTCGACTCCCTTTTATCAGCTCGAAAAAAGCATAAAAAAATGACAGCGCCTTTTCGCGCGACGAATATTCAGGCCAAACTTCCTGTGCTTTGATCTCGGTGAGGGTATCTTGCGCCAGTCCTGTCCATATATTCTGCTCTATTGCGTCAAACGAACCGAAGAACTGGTAAAATTCCACTTCGGTCATTTTATTTTTCTTCGCGAATATGTAAACCGATTTTGGCTGATGGCCTTCTGTCAGTACATAATCGATATATGCCTTTTTAATGCTTTCAACGGTTGCCATGATGCTTGAAATTTGTTAATAATAAAGGTACGTAATAAATAACGTGCCAATTGTCATACGCGTATAAAAAACAAACCCTTGTGTGCAATAACCATAAAGAACCCAAAGAAAAAGCCGTAGGGGACGCAGAGATTATTTTAGCCCGAATGCAACAAGCTTAGCGCTTCTTTGCGTAAAAACCCTGTGACTTCTATGGAGAATTTATGTGTTAATGTATTACCAGTGTCAAAATAAAATCCCTCAAATTGCTAAATAGCTAAAAAATTGCAATTTTTGTAGATTGTCTGATTGACAGTATTAACTGAATAATGAGCGACAAAACAATATTGGTTTGGTTTAGGAATGACTTGCGGGTACATGATAACGAGATATTATTAGAGGCCATCCGCAAAGCCGACCATGTGTTACCGGTATATTGTTTCGATCCATACTACTTTACCAAAACGCCATCCGGCGACCCGAAAACCGGCAACTTACGCGCAAGATTTCTGATTGAGTCCGTTGCAGACCTTCGGCGGAATTTGCGCGAATGTGGCTCCGAACTCATTGTTCGTTATGGGCATCCTGCCGAGGTATTGCCCAAACTGGCTGCCGAATACCATGTAAGCGAAGTTTATCATCACCGTGAAGTAGCTTATGAAGAAACGGCAATCTCAGAAGAAGTGGAAACTGCCTTATGGAAGATCAGGCTGAACCTGAAGCATTTTATCGGTCATACGCTTTACCATAAGGAAGATCTGCCATTCCCGATAAAAGACATTCCAGACAGTTTTGCCACATTTAAGAAGAAAATAGAACGCGATAGTAATGTGCGCCCCTGTATTGATACTCCGGAGCAAATCAGCACACCGGAAATTACCGATGCCGGCGAACTGCCTACCCTACAGCAATTAGGTTTGGATGAACCTGTCGACGATCCGCGTGCAGCCATCAAATTTAAGGGCGGTGAAACGGAAGCGCTTAAACATTTGCTGCAGTACTTTGAAAATATGCAGCAGTTTGCAGCTACAAAAAATGGCAGGAACAGTACGCCGGTTACTTCCAGTCTTTCGCCGTGGATAGCGCTGGGCTGTATATCCATGCGGCAGGTTTATTGGGAAGTAATTAAACACGATGCCAATGTGCATAATCATTCTATAATAATGGAGTTGCTCTGGCGCGATTATTTCCGCTTTATGTTTAAAAAGCATGGGCAGAAATTTATCAGCGCTAAGGAAAATATCGACGAAAGCAAACTTGCCGCTAACCAGGATGAGCTTTTTGAAAAATGGAAGCAGGGCGATACCGGCATACCATTGGTTGATGCCATTATGCATGAGTTGAATGCCACCGGTTACATTACCAACTATAACCGCCAGGTGGTTGCCAACTTTTTGGTAAACACCTTAAAGGTAGACTGGACAAAAGGCGCTGCCTACTTTGAGGAAGTATTGATCGATTACTCGAAAGCCAGCAATTGGGGCAACTGGGCCTTTATAGCCGGCATTAACCACGACAACCGCTACGTAAACGCCGCCAAATCAGCCGAGCTTGAAACTAAAAATGATTTCATCTCTACCTGGCTGCCGGAGTTAAAGGACGCAACTTCGGTATAAATGCAATAGCAGGCATAACAGCAGAATAATTTAACCACAGAGCACACAGAGGTAAGAACACAGAGAGCCCAGAGAGTTACTCAGTGCCCTTTGTGTAAATCTCCGTGTCCTCCGTGGTTAATTTTATTGCAATAAGTGAAGGCAAATTATTGCCACTCATCAACATTAAGCACTTCGGCCTGGCGCGGAAATACTTTGGTAGTAAGCACGCGGTGTACTTCCTCATCCCCATCGGCGCAGCAATCGGCTAAAACTTTCATCTGGTAGTCTTTGTCTGCTGCTTCACGAAGCGTTGACAGTACTACGCCACTGGTAGCTACTCCGGTAAGCACCATGTGTTGAATGCCTTTTGCCCGTAAAACAACTTCAAGATCGCTACCGGCAAATGCGCTTACGCGGCGTTTTATTGCGGTTAACTCGTCTTCTTTCGGTGCAATGGCCGGATGTATTTTTATAAATTCGTTCATGTCCATAGCAGCAAAGCGTTCTTTGGCTGCGGAGAATCCTTTGTTGATGGGGCTGATCTCCGGGCAGCCCTGCCTGAACCCAACCGCCACATAAATAACCGGAATGTTTTTTTCACGGGCCTTTGCAATAGCTTTACTTACATTATTGATGACTTCTTCTGATGAGGGAAGCATGCTAAGGATAGCGGTCTGCATATCCATTACTAAAAGGGCTGTGTTCTGTTGCATAGCAAATGTATTTGTTGCGTTTTTTTATAATCGATGCCTTTTCAGGCATTTTGTTCTTCAATTACTTCTTCCGTTAATTTTTCGGTAACAGGCTTTTCGTTAGGTCTATTTAAAAAGCGGGCAAAGCTTATTGCAATGATCAAACCGATAATACCCTGCCCCAATACGGTAGCCGGCGCGCCGATGTACTGCGATATACCGCCAACCAGCAGGCTGCCAAGCGGCATCATACCAAAAATGGCCATTAAAAGGATGCTGATTGCGCGGCCACGCATATTTGCACTGGCTTGCGATTGTACAGTAATATTGCTGATGGTGAACTGTGCAATGGAGCCAAACCCGATAAGCCCGGCAAAAAACATTGCCACCGGGAAATTCTTGATTTGCGAAAAGCCTATCATCCCCACACCCATAATTAGTGTACAGATAAATAATATGCGTTTAAGCCTTGAACCCGGTTTGCGTGCCGCCAGGAAAACCGTACCACTAACAGCACCAACGCCTACACAACTGGTAATGTAACCGAAGGTAGAAGCATTACCTTTAAAAACAACCTTGGCAAACACAGGCAACACGGTATTATAAGGCAGCACCAATAAACTAACCAGCGCCAACATTAAAATAATAAGGCCTATACCGGGTGCATTTTTGAGATATACAAAGCCTTCCACAAATTCTTCTATAACCTTTTTCTGTGTGTTCTTAGGTTCGTATGCCGGTAATTTCATAAAAACCAGCGAGAGGATAACCCCACCAAAACTTGCCGCATTAATAAGAAAGCATACCCCTGCACCAAACTCGTTCAGTACAATACCCGATAACGCCGGACCAAGCAACTGGGCCAAACTTGCCGTAGCCGTAGTGAGCGCCAGGGCATTTGGCAGGTCAGACTTATCGGCAACCGTCTCATTCAATAAAGCTTGGCGGGCGGGTACATCGAAAGCGTTAATAATGCCTAATATCACACTAAGCGCAATAATGGCCCATATCAGTACATGCCCGGTAATAACCAGCAGGGCAAGCAACACGGCCTGCACCATGGATGTAATCTGCGTCCATTTAATAACCTTATATCGATCATAACGGTCGGCCGCTACCCCGCCGAATACCGAAAACAAAAAGGATGGGAAGGTTTCGGCAAAAATGGTAAGCCCCAGCAAAAAGGCTGAGTGCGTGATGGAATACACCACCCAAACCACCGCAGTGCGCTGCATCCAGGTGCCAAACTGCGAAACCGCGCGACCAACAAAGTACAACGCGTAATTGGTACTCCTGAACGCCCTGAATAAATTATACTCACTAACCTTTTTCATATTGCAGCTATTTCGACGAAAAACAAAAAAACGTCAAAAAATGATTAAAAAATTAAGACCCGGCCCACCTGGTTACTATATCCGTCAGCAAAAGCAAAGCTTCACCCATATCGTGCGGGTCGTTCTTATCATAGATCTCGCTTTTTAACCCGCGCACGCTGCTGGAAAGCACAAAAGCCAGCATGTCCTGCTCTGATGAACTAACGGCCCGGATCTCGTTTTTGTTCATCGCTTCAGATAATATTTCCTTTATAATTATCCCTTCGTTGTGGATTAGCTTTTTATGCAAAATGCCCTTTATCCGGTTATGTTTTATCCTTTCTTCGGCATCCATGGCAGCCTGCATGGTATTGAAAACATTGCGCCACGCGTTTGATGTTTTGATTTTGGCCGTACAAAAGGCATGGATCTTATCATGAACATTTTCCGCCCCTAACACTGCTTGCCTTATTTCTTTTATCACGCTATCGGCAATACCGTCTAAAACGGCTTGAAAAAGCTCATCGCGGTTTTTGTAGTAATAGTAAAGAGATGTTCTGCTGCGGCCGGTAGCGTTAGCCACTTCGTCCATAGTTACCTTATCCGGTCCGTACTTACGGTATAGGCGCAGTCCGGCCTGTAAAATCTCCTGCTGTACAATATCGTCGGCCTTGCTTATTGTCATGATTCAGCGATAAAGATAGTGCATTTTCGACAAAAATTAAAAAAATGTCAAATTTGCAATAATTAAGCATTGTGCGGCCGGCGCCGAGGCCCGGAGCGGTTGGGTTTAATTTAAATAAGTTAAATATTAATTGTAAAGAGACTTACGAAGCTTCAAAACTTCGTAAGTCTGTAATACCCTTACTGCATTCGCTCCGAGTCCCCGAACCGTGCAATTGTTTTCCGGCCCAAGTCATAAGTTATCCTGAAAACTTCCTGATTGTCGTTAAAGTGGCCGGGCGAGAAATGGAAGCTGGCCACAAATTGTCCCTTTACATGACCGGAAAGGAACGGCGTCCAGATTACGTCTAAACGGTTATAAAACGACTTCTCGTAAAACGAATCGCCATAATAAATAACGCTGCCCTGGCCTTTGTAAAATTCGTCCATCACAGCAATGCGATGATAAGCTGCAAACGCGCTAACTGTAACTCCGTTTCGGGTTTGCCAACCGTCAACCCCGCGCTCGCGCAGGAAAGAGGTAAGGTTTCCGGCTTCTATCGATAAGGAATCCAACCCGCTAACATGGCGCGTCAGGTTAAGGCCGAGGCGAAGTTCCATTGCGCCATTATCAAATATATGGTCGCTTGGTTGCAGGACGGCGGCACCGGCATCGTGCTCCAGCTCAAAATAATCGCGGATGTAAAATAGGCTGTTTGCTGCTCCCGGCGTTATCTTGCCTTCGGCGCCCCAGATAAATTCTTCACGCTGTGTATTAGTCTGACGGCTTAACCAGTCAATCCAGCCCGTTTGCCAAAAATGCGCGACTGAATACCGGGCCAGCAAACCTTCAATATTGGGGCGATAGTACATTAATGTATCATTAAGCATGGCGCGTGGGTAATCATCAATCAAACCTTCGCGTGGAAACTCGCCTGCATTGAATAACCATTTTTTACTCTGGTAATGATAATATGCAATAGGCACGGCGTTTAGAAAATACGGCTGCGCGCCAAACTCATGTATAGCATTGGTACCTACAATAAAGGTATTGGATGAGTCGACATGCAAACCAAGGTCAAGCTCGGTGCGTGTGCCGGAGTAAGTGCGGGAGCGTGGTATAAAGGCTTTGTACTCGCGGTTATCAATCCAGCCAAGGGCATTGAAATGTACGTCGAGGCTATCCTGCGCCAAAGCGGCAGTGGTTGACAGCAGAGAGAAAATGATCAGGAGGTAGAGCTTTTTATGCATATAATAATTTTAATAAGGGTCGCGCATTATTGAACGGTAAATTTAACTATCCGGCTGTTCTTACTGCCCGAAAAGGGTGCTGTAATGATTGAAAATACAAGGTCATACCGGCCTTTTTGCATAGGTGTTATGATTGTAAAGTTGTAATGTGTGCTTTGCCCGGGCTTTAACGCAATTTTGTTAAACGTAGTATCGGCCTTCTGCACCTGTAGTGTACCTTCCTCGTCAAAAAAGCAGGCCTGTAAGGCTACGGGGTGCTGCCAGCCCGCATTGCTGAAACTGATAGCACGCGGGTAGGGATTGGTGATGGTAAGATTTAAAGTGGTTTTCACACCGGCGGGCATATCTATTTTATATTTTCCGTTATCTACAATCACTTTTTGGTAAGTGCGGGCATCGTCTACCCAACCGCCATACCATTTACCAGCTTTTATATTGATAGAATCTGTTGTAACGCCCGGATATTTATAGGGAATGAGGAAATAAACACGCTTATGCTGTATACTATCCTCAATGGGCCAAATATCAAACTGAGTACTGCGATAATATTTAGAATCGTAGGCAAAACCTTTGGTGGTGTTATTATAATAGTCGTATTTGGATGGGTTCTGGAAGCCTTCGTCAAACACTACATAATTATCGCCTGCCTTTTGCTTTACAACCTGCGCCCATTCCTTAAACCCGAACTGGCTTTTTAACCTGCCGATAGGTATGCCGCAAATAAGCACCAGCCGTGCAATAACAATCACTGTGATATTGGTATATGCCAATGGCATGAACCACTTCGGTAATTTGGGCTGCTGCGCAAAACTGATCAGAATGAGCAGGATCAATGGGGCGAAGGCGATGTAGGTCCACTGAGGCTGTACCTCGCCGCGAAATGAGCTGATGAGGAAAAATATAGGCGTACCGATGCTATTTACCATCAGACAGCGAATGAATGAATCCTTTATTTTGGTATTGAATCCCCGGTAAAACAGGTACCAGCCAACTAACGGACCTGCCATTAATAGTTGCCCCAGCGGATATAAGTAAGTAAACTCAGGATGATAGCGGTCTGCCGAACGTTCTGACAAATGATAATTGAGCGATGGCCAGTTATGATGCGCCTGCCAGATAATATGCGGCGTGAAAAGCATGGCAGCAGTAACAACAATAAGCCAGAAAGAACCACGCTTTAACAGTTTAAGATTAGCGATTACCGAAAAGCCGATAAGCAATACCGCATGATACTTACTGTACAACAGGCAGGCGATCACCAGTCCCAGTATTAATGCCAGCCCCCAACTATCCTGCTCCAGGTATTTGCGGTAGAAATAGTAGAATACCACTGCGAAGAAGAACAGCGGCGCATCGGGCGTAGTAGTAAAGCCGTACATGTGACACATGAACATGCACGCTATTACAATGGCAAACAGTTTGGCGCTGGCACCGTAATGCTTCAGTATCAGCCATAAAATATATAACGATGCCGTGCTGGCTACGATGGTGAGCATGCGCAGGCCCAGTTCATTGTGCATAATGCTATCGCCAAAGCGAATGAACAGCGCCACCATGGGCGGATGATCAAAATAGCCCCAGTCGAGAAAACGGGAGTACAACCAGTAATATGCTTCGTCGGCATGAAGCTCGAGGGTGGCAGCCTGTACAATGTTCAACGCCGTCCACGCCAGCAGGAAGTATAAAATAATCCTGTTATTGCGGGCGGTAGTATTTGCTGCTTGCTCTGGCATTGATAGCTGTTTGGGCGGTAAAGTTAAGATAAAAGCCCTGATGCCGAAAACAACAGTCGCATGACAGTGGATTAAAATATTATAATCATTTTGGTGTCTCAAAATTTATCACAATGAGAACAATTGAAACTTTAAAGAACCCCCGCAAACTGATATTAGATACGCTGAAAGACTATACTATCGAACAATTAAATAAGATTCCGGAAGGCTTCAATAACAATATTGTCTGGAACCTTGGGCATATTATTGCTTCGCAACAGGGCATTTGCTATAAAAGGTCGGGATTGGAAACCTTTGTATCGGAAGATTTTTTTAACACTTATAAATCCGGCTCAAAACCTGAACGTTTTATCAGTGAGCAGGAATACGACGAGATAAAGGAACTATTGACCAGCACCCTCGACAAACTGGAAGAAGATTTGGAGGATGGTATATTTGTTAACTATACTTCGGTTATGACACGTTATAATGTTGAGATTACCAATATTGATGAGGCTTTAAGCTTTTTGCCGTTTCATGATGGGCTGCATATCGGTTATATTATGTCGTTAAGGAAGCTGGTGTAGGTTATACCGGATATTTTGCGGGAAGATTAATTACGCTATTGAACGGGCCAAGCTAAATTAAACCTGCTCCCTCTCGTGTAAATCAGAATGAGTAAACCAGTGCAAGTAAAGCTTCAGAAGCATAGTTAACACTATTATGGGCGCTATTTATAAAAATGGCGTCTGAAGCTTCATCATGTCGCACTTCAGGGATAAGCATTAATGCACCGGCTTTTATGTTTGCCGATAGCGTAATGGCCTTTACATGGTTTCCGGGCAGTGGGCCTGGTAAAATAAGCATGCCATCCTTTGCCTCGTAGTACTCGCCCCTTATGCCAAGCGTAATATTTTTTATTACCTGATATTGCGTGTATAATGCCACACCATCGTATCCGCCCGTACCTAAATACCGGGTTGATTTAAAATTTGTAGCGTTTAATCCAAACTTCAGATCACCGGTAACCTGGTAGTTTGAGCTGATATCAAACGTTGTGCCTGATTGATAGCCATTGGCCCAACTGAGATTGATATTAAATCCATCTACCGGCGTAAGCACCGCTTGCACACCAACGGTTGATACATCGCGAATTGCGCTATACGCATTGTATCGGTCATCAAAAATACCTGCCAGCAATGATACCTTTTCTGAGAAAGTATATACAGCCCTAAGTCCCGCATTCTGAAATGGGCCATTAGTGTTAAGGTATGATGTGGAGTAGTTAAAATTTCCCGTTGGCACAACAGTTTCATAACCAATAAATGTAGACATATATCCTGCAGAAAGATTCAGTTTGCTGGTGAGGTCATAGCTGATGTATAAGTTTTGGATATTATAATAATGCGTATCATTTGCTGGTCCGGTTACGGAGGGGATGGATTCATCGCTTCTTGGGCCAAATGAAATCTCGCCAACAAAAGAAGCTCTTCCGGTTTGTTTTTTCATCGTGAGATCCAGCATTCCGATAGATACAGAATTGGATTCGTTGGCAAATACGGTTGGAATATTGGCGGCTTTACCTCCCGCAAAATCATACTTGTAATAAACATCAGCCGAGCCCGAAAACTCTATGCCCTGGTTTGATTTAACTGTATCCTGTGCATTTGCTGTAAACCTTAAAGCGATAAATATGCAAAAGATCAGAAAAAGTGTCCGGAAGGGGTTATTCATGTCAATTAATGGGCGTGTATAATGATTGTTTTTTATACACTTATTATTAATGCTACAAAAAGACCCGGCTTAAAACCGGGTCTTTTATATCCTGTAAAATCTAAAAATCTGTTTAACGGCGAAGCCCTCTTTAACATTAAACTGTTAAAAATCCAGGTTCTTATACTCCTAAAAGCAGTCTTGTAGGATCCTCCAGCAATTGCTTAACCCTTACCAGGAAGCTAACCGATTCGCGGCCATCAATAATACGGTGATCATAAGACAATGCCACGTACATCATCGGGCGGATAACTACCTGACCGTTTACCGCTACCGGGCGCTCAACAATATTGTGCATACCCAGGATAGCCGATTGAGGTGAATTGATGATTGGGGTAGACATCATGGAGCCGAACACACCGCCATTGGTGATGGTGAATGTACCGCCGCTCATTTCTTCGATGGTTAATTTGTTCTCGCGTGCTTTGGCAGCCAGAGCAGCAACAGCTTTTTCTATTTCGGCAAGGCTCATGCTTTCGGCATTGCGGATAACCGGCACCACCAGGCCTTTTGGAGCCGATACGGCTATGGAGATATCAGCAAAGTTGCTGTAAACCACTTCATCGCCTTCAATGCGTGCGCCAACGGCAGGCCATTCTTGCAAAGCTTCGGTAACGGCTTTGGTAAAGAACGACATGAAGCCTAAGCCCACACCATGTTTTTCCTTAAATTTATCCTTGTATTTACTACGCACCTCCATAATCGGCGACATATCTACCTCATTGAAGGTGGTTAACATTGCTGTTTCATTCTTTACAGCAACCAAACGCTTAGCCACTGTTTTACGTAGCGACGACATCCTTTCGCGTTTCTCAGTTCTTTCACCCGGCGTTGAAGATGCAGCAGTGGCAGGTGCTGCAGCAGGCTTGCTTTCGGTCTTTCCGATTTCCGGACTCGCCGACTTCTCCGCTTTTAAAGCGTCTTCTTTGGTTATTCTTCCGCCAATGCCGTTACCGCTTACCGCTGCAGGATCTACGCCCTTTTCAGCTAATATTTTAGCAGCAGCAGGTGATGGTGTGCCCGCAGCATAACTTGCGCCTTTGGGTGCTGACGCAACTGCCAGCTCTTCTTTTTGCTGTGCTTCAACTTTTGTTGGCTCGGCAGTTTGGGCAGGTGCTGCGGCAGCAACTGCGCCGCCTTCTTCAATAGCACAAACTACTGCGCCTATAGGCAATACATCGCCTTCTTTAGCTATTGTTTTTAAAGTCCCGGCCTGGGTAGCAGTAAGCTCAAAAGTAGCCTTGTCTGATTCCAGCTCGGCAATCACTTCATCCATTTTCACCACATCGCCGTCTTTTTTTACCCACGATGCCAGGGTTACTTCGGTAATTGATTCGCCCACCGGCGGAACTTTGATCTCTAAACTCATTGTTTTATAGGTTGTTATTTACGTAGAGTGAGTGGTTGATTGGGTTGATTAAGTGAATGGTTTCTTTTTTAACTACTCTCCACTCACCTAATCAACTACGCATCAATCAATCAGCACTCACCGTAGCCATTTTTTTTGTTGTTTCGTCAATTTTGTCTTTTAGGCCTTGTCCGGCAGGCGATTCAAATGCTTTTGATATTACATACAGCTGCTGTGCGGCATGTTGCTTAGCAAAACCGGTAGCGGTGCTGCTGCCTTCGCGGCGTGATATTACGTCCAGGTTCAACACATCGCCCTTGCGGAATTTGCGGCACATGTAAGGCCATGCCCCCATGTTTTCCGGCTCTTCCTGCACCCAGATAAACTCGGTAGCCTTGCTGTATCTTGATTTGATTTTGGCCATCTGCTGTACCGGGGTTGGGTACAACTGCTCAACGCGTACAATAGCCACATCTTTGCGCTGATCGGCCTGTTGCTTATCCAGCAGATCGTAGTATATTTTGCCTGAGCAGAACAATACGCGTTTTACTTTTTTAGCATCTGCGTAAGTGTCGTCTATCAGTTCCTCAAATTTGCCATCGGTAAATTCTTCCAGCTTCGATACGCATTTAGGGCTGCGGAGCAAGCTCTTAGGCGTAAACACAATAAGCGGCTTGCGGAAATCGCGGTAGATCTGCCTGCGCAGGACATGGAAGAAGTTGGCCGGTGTGGTACAATTGGCCACCTGGATGTTATTATCAGCGCAAAGCTCCAGGAAGCGCTCGATACGTGCTGATGAGTGCTCGGGGCCCTGGCCTTCATAACCATGCGGTAATAACATTACCAAGCCGTTGCCACGCTGCCATTTTGTTTCGGCACTGGCAATATATTGGTCGACGATGATTTGCGCGCCGTTGTAGAAGTCGCCAAACTGTGCTTCCCAAATGGTAAGCGCCTGCGGGTTAGCCAAAGCGTAACCATATTCAAAGCCCAGCACGCCATATTCAGACAGTAATGAGTTATAAATGCTAAACTGCGCTTCAGAACCGATATTATCCATCGGTACATATTCGTGTTCAGAATCTTCCAGTGTCAATACCGCATGGCGATGCGAGAACGTGCCGCGTTTAACGTCTTCGCCGCTTAACCTAACAGGGTGACCGTCTTTTAACAGTGTACCATAGGCCAGCAACTCGCCCATAGCCCAGTCGAACACATGGGTGGTATTTACCATTGCGTTACGGTCCTGGAACAGTTTTTCTATTTTCTTAAAGAATTTTTTGTCTTTCGGTAATACAGTTATCGCCTCGCCAATTTTCAACAGTTCTTCTTTTGATACTGCGGTATCGGTTTTAGCGATAGTTTCTTTTTCAGTAGCAATGTGCAAGCCTTCCCATGCGCCGGCAAACATCTGTATCTTCTCGGTAAAGCGTTCTTCTGATTTAACCTCATCCAACTGACGCTGTAACTGGTCGCGGAATTCTTTTTCGCTCTTGCCGGCAGTGGCCTCATCAATGCTGCCCTCTGCCAGTAATTTTTTCAGATAAACCTTGCGTGGATTATCATGCGCCTCAATGGCTTTGTACAATACCGGCTGGGTGAACTTAGGTTCGTCGGCCTCATTATGACCATAGCGGCGGTAGCAAAGAATATCAATAAACACATCGCTATGGAACTCCTGGCGGAACTGCATGGCCATATCTATTACGTAAGCCAAAGCCTCAACGTCATCACCATTTACGTGAAATACCGGTGCAAGCACGGTTTTGGCAACGTCGGTACAATAAGTACTTGAACGGGCGTCGATATAGTTTGTGGTGAAACCGATCTGGTTATTGATCACGAGGTGAATGGTACCACCGGTGCTGTAACCATCCAGTTTCTCCATTTGCAGCACTTCATATACAATGCCTTGTCCGGCAATGGAAGCGTCGCCATGTATCAGGATCGGCGCGATCTTTCTGTGATCGCCGCCATATTTAAAATCAATTTTTGAACGGGTCAAACCTTCAACAACCGGGTCAACCGCTTCAAGGTGCGAGGGGTTAGGGCAAAGGCTCAGGTGAACGTTCTTACCGTCATCGCTTTTCACGTCGGTAGAATAACCGAGGTGATATTTTACGTCACCGCTAAACGGTGAGTCTGCATCATAATTCTTGCCTTCAAACTCAAAGAAAATCTCTTTGTAGGTTTTCTTCATGATGTTGGCCAGCACGTTTAAACGACCGCGGTGCGCCATACCGATAATGAACTCCTCAATACCCAGCGACGAACCCTTCTGTATAACGAAATCCATCGACGGGATGATCGCCTCTGCGCCTTCAAGCGAGAAACGTTTCTGACCCAGGAATTTGGTGCCCAAAAAGTTTTCGAACAATACCGCTTCGCTCAGTTTCTTGAACATGGTGCGTTTTTGCTCAACAGTAAATGAAGGCGTGTTACGGCTACGTTCCATCCGATCCTGGAACCAACGCATTTTTATAGGGTTACGCATGTAGCGGTACTCTACGCCTATGGTACGGCAGTAGGTATCCTCAATGGCCTGGCGTATATCGCGCAATTTAGCAGGGCCGAGGCCCAGTTCAACACCGGCATTAAAAACGGTGTCCATATCGGCTTCGCTCAAACCGAAAGTTTCCAGTTCCTTACCGGGGAAATATTGCCGGCGCTCGCGCACCGGGTTGGTATTGGCAAACAGGTGCCCGCGCGAACGGTACCCGTCAATCATATTCAAAACCTTAATTTCCTTCAGGAAATGGTCGGGAGTTTCGGCGCTTACCACACCGGCTTCGGCCCCACGGCCAAAATCAAAACCTTCAAAAAATTTCTGCCATCCGAAATCAACGGAGGAGGGGTCTTCTTTATATGCTTCGTAGAGAGAATCTATATATGCAGCGTTTCCGCTATCAACGTAATTTAGGCGATCCATGGAAAATCCAACTTTATCAGGGCAAAAGTAAGCATAACCACTTATAAACCCCGAAATTTATTTATAAAACATTTTATTAAATGACTATAACGATATAATTGAGTTTAATTATGGATGATGACGGGATAATTTTGAATTTGCGGTGGGCTGAATCCGGATTTGCGGGAATTTTAGGATTAGTTGAATCTTGTAGCCTTTTAATTCTGATTCAGATGATGGGCGTTGCCTTCGGCCGGGCTTTCCGCTCATACTGCGCAGGCCTTAGCCGCAAGGCCGGTATCCGCTGCAATCCCTAACGCGAGATTTTGAACCATGATTTTTAGGATTGAAGGATTACCGTGATTGGGAAAAATTAAAAATCCTTCAATCATCTAATCAAGCGAATCAAGGTTCAAGACAAAGAGCGTTGTCATGGCGGCACCCGGAGACATAGGCGCGAAGACCTACCGTGTTCGTTCGTTCGGTAACTCCATCTTTCCGAACGAACGAACAACCTCAGGCAATATCGAACGATGTTCGTTATTCACTTCCGCCACTCACTGCCAACCTGTCACCGTCAAACCAACATTCTCTGCCGATTTTTTACCTTTTGCCTTTCACCTTTCACCTTTCGCCTCGCAAAACCTGCCAAATCCAAATTGGCACAGGCATTGTTAAACAGTTGTAGTTAATCATAAGTTCTCAATCAGAAAACAACTATATATATGTCTAAAATTATCGGAATCGACTTAGGGACAACAAACTCGTGTGTGGCCGTAATGGAAGGTAACGAACCTGTAGTTATTGCCAACAGCGAAGGTAAGCGCACCACCCCATCGGTAGTGGCTTTTGTTGACAACGGCGAACGTAAAGTGGGTGACCCGGCGAAGCGCCAGGCGATCACCAATCCCACCAAAACTATTTTCTCTATTAAACGCTTCATGGGTAACAACTACAATGAGGTTACCAAAGAAATTGAGCGTGTACCATACAAAGTGGTTAAAGGTGATAACAACACCCCACGTGTTGAGATCGGCGACCGTAAATATACCCCGCAGGAAATTTCAGCAATGATCCTGCAAAAAATGAAAAAAACTGCTGAAGACTTTTTAGGTACCGACGTTACCGAAGCGGTTATTACCGTTCCGGCTTACTTTAACGATGCACAGCGCCAGGCTACTAAAGAAGCCGGCGAAATTGCAGGCTTAAAGGTACGCCGTATTATTAACGAGCCTACTGCTGCTGCCCTGGCTTACGGCCTTGACAAAGCACACAAGGATATGAAGATTGTGGTGTTTGACTGCGGTGGTGGTACGCATGACGTATCGGTACTGGAGTTAGGCGATGGCGTATTCGAAGTAAAATCAACCGACGGTGATACCCACCTTGGTGGTGACGACTTTGACCAGACCATTATCGACTGGCTGGCTACTGAATTTAAGAGCGATGAAGGCATTGACCTGCGTAAAGATCCTATGGCTTTACAACGCTTAAAAGAAGCTGCCGAAAAAGCTAAGATCGAGTTATCAAGCTCAAGCCAGACTGAAATTAACTTACCATACATTACCGCTGTTGACGGTATGCCAAAGCACCTGGTTAAAACTTTAACCCGTGCTAAATTTGAGCAACTGGCTGATAGCCTGATCAAACGTACTATAGAGCCTTGCCGCACCGCATTGAAAAATGCAGGCATGAGCACCAGCGATATCGACGAGATCATCCTGGTAGGTGGTTCAACCCGTATCCCTGCTATACAGGATGCTGTTGAAAGGTTCTTCGGTAAAGCGCCTTCAAAAGGTGTAAACCCTGACGAAGTGGTAGCTATCGGCGCTGCAATTCAGGGCGGTGTATTAACCGGCGAAGTAAAAGACGTGTTGTTGCTTGACGTTACCCCGCTTTCATTGGGTATTGAAACCATGGGTGGTGTAATGACCAAACTGATAGACGCCAACACAACCATCCCGACCAAAAAATCGGAAGTATTCTCAACTGCGTCTGACAGTCAGCCATCAGTTGAGATCCACATATTACAGGGCGAGCGCCCAATGGCAAGCGGTAACCGCACCATAGGCCGTTTCCACCTGGATGGTATCCCACCTGCACCACGCGGCGTGCCACAGATTGAAGTAACTTTCGATATCGACGCTAACGGTATCTTGCACGTAGCTGCTAAAGACAAAGCTACCGGTAAAGAGCAGAAGATCCGTATCGAGGCTTCATCAGGCTTAACTGATGCCGAAATCAAAAAGATGAAGGACGAAGCTGAAGCAAATGCCGATGCAGACAAAAAGGCAAAAGAGGAAGTTGAAAAGCTGAACGCTGCCGACGCCCTTATCTTCTCGACTGAAAAACAGTTGAAAGAATACGGCGACAAAATACCTGCTGACAAAAAAGCACCTATCGAAGATGGTTTGAAGAAACTGAAAGATGCCTATGCATCAAAAGATCTTTCGGCTATAGAAACTGCCCAGAACGAGTTAAACACCGCATGGACAGCCGCTTCTGAAGATATGTACAAAGCAGCAGCAGACGCAGGTCAGCAGCCAGGCGCAGAAGCACCAGGCGGCCAGGAAGCACACGGCGAACACAATGCCGATAACGTAACTGACGTTGACTTTGAAGAAGTAAAATAATACCCTCCAAAGGGATAATAAATACAAAGCCCGGTTGGATTTTTTCCAGCCGGGCTTTTTTGTTTGTGAGAGTTACTGATATGCGGCTGTGATGCTGAGATATAAAATTGGGGCAATTCTGAAGGTGGAAATGATAGGATAAAAAACGATGTTATTTCGAACCTGCATAGCAAAGGCCAGCGTGACTAAGAGCAGGTGAGAAATCTTTTGCACTATGCATGTTTCGCATACATAGTGCAAAAGATTTCTCTTCGCCCCCAACCTCATTGCCAATACTTGCTCATCGAAACGACATGGTTTTTATTATGTCATAGGTAAGCACTCTAAGCAAAAGCGTTTGGCTTCGAAAATACATTCTGCCTGGCTGGCACACTTTGAGGGCCACAGTGTAACAACGCTCTTTTTGTATTTCTCAAGTTTACCGTTGCTCCGAATAACTCAGCATCCATTGGATGCCAAATTTGTCAGTAAGCATGCCAAAATAGGCACCCCAAAACTGCTTTGCAACCGGCATCATGATATTTGCGCCGTCTGAAAGTTTGCCAAACAGTTCATCCGTTTCCGCTTCGCTGCTGGTATTCAGCGTTACAAAAAAGTTGTTGCCTTTATTTACCGTACCGCGACCGGGAGGCATATCCATCCCCATTAATATGGTATTGCCGATAGGCAGCGCCATGTGCAATATTTTACGCTTTTCGCTTTCAGACATTTCCATTGGCGACGGCATATCGCTCATGCGTTGCAGGTTGCTGAATTCGCCGCCAAATACCGATTTGTAAAAATTGAATGCTTCCTCGGTCTGGCCGTCGAAAAGCAGGGTAATATCAAATCCTTTCATAAGCTTGTTTTTAGTGTTAAGCTAAATTAGAGAATAAGGCGCAGAAGTGTCGGGTATTTTCGGGACAAGTTATGGGTGTGGGTAGGACAATTGAACCGGGATGAACCAGGATTCTGAACCATGATTTGTTGGATTTAAAAGATTTACCTGATGTTGGGTTGAATGATATAGCGAATGTTCGGAACGTGTTCGGGTGTTTGCTTTAGTAAGCGAACGAACAAATGGGCGTTTCCCTGTGGACTGAGCTTTACGCTCGTACTGCAAAGGAGCGTGTCACCCTGAGCGTGTCGAAGGGCGCTGCAATCCTTAACACTGCACGCGACCCGTTGGACTCACCCGACTACGCTTCGCTTGTCACCCTCTCTTCGCTGCGCGGAAAGAGGGTAGCGGCATTTCGTTGTTAGTAGTAATCCATATAGGCTCACGCTTATACTTCGACAAGCTCAGTATGACAACCGCACTATGCAACGATGCTATATAGATTTTTCAAGCGCACAAAGGCCGCCGATGGGGAAGCTTTGGGCTAAAAAGTTGCGGAGGGGTGCGATACCGACTGAGGAGCAAGCTTTTGAAGGGTTGGCCTTGCGTGACAAAAAGCCTTCCCATCGGCTTGAATTTTTGCTTCTTTCGTTTCAAGACAAAAGAAGTAGCCTCAGCGGCAATGAGCGGTCAAAGCGACAGGCAACGAACGATATATGCGGGCAAAGGCCTTTGCGCTTATGCTTCGAGTGCATGACAACCGCACGTTTGCCGTCTATCGGGCAGAGATTGCTTCGTTCCTCGCAATGACGAGTTTATAACAGAGCAGCTTAATAGCCAATCACAATTGCTTTACTGCTGTTAGCAAACGCCCCACTAACCGCCTTACCATTCACTTTAGCCTTAGCAGCACCAAAACCATGCAATACCAACACTATCTTATTATACTTCGAAGCAAAAGAACCTTCAACAGCTGATAATACGATCTGTTTTTTAGTAGGGTTAAACGTGATCTCACGTTTATAGTAGTCGCCTTTCTGGTAATCGTAGCTTGAGCCGTCGTCTTCATAGTAAGTGAAGGCGTTGGCGGCTGAGCCTTTCCATACGTTTAGTTTTAATATGCCATCGCCTTTTTCGTTGGTGCTTTGTACCAGGTTTTGCATCGGGATAATGGCGCTGCCCTTCACAAATACCGGCAGGTCATTCAATGGCGCAGCAGCTTTGATAGTTTTGCCGCCGGTGAATTTCTCGTCGGTGCTTAGGCGGTACCATTCGCCTTTGGGCAGGTAAACACTTGCGGTGAGTTGCGTACTTTCAACAGGCGCCACCATTATAGCATCGCCAAACATAAACTGGTTCTGGAAATCTTCATTGTAGATGGTAGTATCCTGCGTATAGTTAATGGCCAGCGTACGCGCCACAGGCAAGCCTGTTTTGTGCGATTGGTAGTAACTGCTATACAAATATGGAATCAGCCTATAACGCTGCTCAATATCCTTTCTGATAATATCTTCATTAGCTTTGCCCCAGCGCCATGGCTCGCGGTATTCGGTGCCTTTGGCGGCATGGTTGCGGAACATCGGCGTATATACACCCAGCGAGTTCCAGCGCACCATCAGTTCGGGCGTAGGGTTGCCGGTAAAACCGCCTATGTCCACCCCTACTAACGACATACCGGTGATACCCAGACTATTTACCAAACGACAGCCCAGCAGCATGTGCGCGTCATAAGCGGAGTTATCTCCCGTCCAAACGGCAGAGAAACGCTGCGTACCCGAATAGGCCGCACGTGTGAGCACGAACGGGCGTTTATTACCCAATATCTTTTTAGTGCCCAGGTAGGTCGCTTCGGCCATTTGCATACCGTATGCATTCCTGATCTCCGGCATATAATACTTGCCGAATTTCACCATCCACGGAATATTCTGGTTCCAAACGGCAGGCTCATTCATATCATTCCAGAAACCTTCAACGCCCGGCTCTGTAAGCGCGGTGAATGATGCACCCCACCAGTCGCGCACGGCTTTGTCGGTAAAGTTGGGGAAGTGACAACGGCCCGGCCATACGCTACCAATATATTTCTCGCCGTCAGGATAGGTAGCAAAGTAGTTCTTCGCCACTCCTTCGTCGTATTGTTTGTAGCCCGGTTCAATTTTAATCCCCGGGTCGACGATGGTCACCAAATGAAAATCCATCGACTTCAGTTTATCGATCATCCCTTTCGGATCAGGGAAAGTTTCCTTATTCCAGGTGAATATTTTGTAATGATCCATGTAGTCGATGTCGCAATACATCACATCAGCAGGGATCTTGTCTTTGCGTAAATGTTCGGCAACGCTCAGCACTTCATTGGCGCTCATATAGCTCCATCGGCATTGCTGGTAGCCGAGGCTCCACAGCGGCGGCATCTCCATGCGACCTG
>JBQCIS010000358.1:0-17050 GCA_051953515.1 Mucilaginibacter sp. | reverse complement strand
TTTATTTCTAAATTTGCTCTACACGAGTAACATGAATTATCATATTTATACTACCTGTGCAACCCCCTTGTCCAATACCCAAAACAAACGGGGTCAGCTGACATAGAATAATACATGATCCACAGATACGCTACGTTCATTAAGGCAGTTAATCTTACCACTGATTACATCATTTTGAATATCAGTATGGTAATGTCGTATTTTATCGTCGATAAATCGGAAGATTTCTGGATAAATAATAAGCAATATCTTCCGATAGTACTGGTGTTCAACCTGATATGGCTGCTTTCAGCCAATATATCCGGGCTTTATGAGCGGGTTTTGAATAAAGACTCGGTGAAAACCTATCATGTTGTTATTAAAACCTATTTCATATTTGTAAGCTTTATCTGCTTTACCATTATTATACTCATTGGTACCAAACCATATTTTATAACGAGGGAGTATTTATTCTACTCATTGGCGCTTTTCGGTTTCTTTCTCGGGTTATGGAAGCTTATTTTCCTGGGGATACGTAAAAGTGACCGGCTATCGCTTATAGATATGCGTAATGTTGTAATTGTAGGCGGCGGAAGAATTGGCTACGATCTGTATCATTTTTTCGATCAGAACAAGGAACGCGGTTATACACCGGTCGGTTTTTTTGATGATCTGCCCGAGAGGGTTAAAGACAAGGAACTTTACCTTGGCGCTACTAATGATTGTATAGACTATGTGATAAGTAACAGAATAGACGAAATATTCTGTACGCTGCCTAACTCAGAAGCCCATAAAATTGAGCAACTGATGCTGGATGCCGATAAAAACCTAATCCGCTTTAAGTTTATACCTGAATATTACGATTACGCGAAAAAGACAACATATATACAAAGTTTCGGGCACATACCTGTAATATCGGTTCGTCCTGAACCACTTGAAAATATACTTAACAGGGCAATAAAGCGACTGTTTGATATGGTATTTTCCATTTTCGTTATCCTGTTTCTGTTCAGTTGGCTATTCCCGATATTGGCTATTATTATAAAACTGCAATCGCCGGGGCCGGTGTTTTTTGTTCAGTTACGTTCGGGCCGCGACAATAAACCCTTTAAATGTTTCAAATTCAGGAGCATGAAGGTTAATAAGGATTCCGACAAAAAACAAGCAACCCGAAACGACGACCGTATAACCAGGATCGGCAAGTTTATGCGCAAAACCAGTATTGATGAACTGCCGCAATTTTTTAACGTGCTGATGGGCAACATGTCTGTTGTGGGCCCGCGTCCGCACATGTTAAGCCATACCGAACAATATTCGCAGCTAATTGACACCTTTATGGTGCGTCATTTCCTGAAACCGGGCATCACCGGATGGGCGCAGATACAAGGCTTCCGTGGTGAAACAAAGGATACGGAAAGTATGCTGAAAAGGGTAGAAGCCGATGTTTGGTACCTGGAAAACTGGTCGTTCCTGCTGGATATGAAGATCATATTCCTGACATTCTGGAATGCGCTGAAAGGTGAGGAAAACGCCTTTTAAGCATCCATTTTTTTTAATTCGTTAACAATCAATCCCGTCAGGCTAAAAAGCTAAATAAATTTTATAGTACGGTAATTTAGGCTATCTTTGCACCTCACAAAATCCTAATAAGGGCGGAAGTGGCGTAATTGGTAGCCGCACCAGACTTAGGATCTGGCGCCGCGAGGCGTGGGGGTTCGAGTCCCTTCTTCCGCACTGAATGAAATAAGCCCGGTCAATGTGACTGGGCTTATTTGTTTATATCCTGGAATAAGCCTATTCCGGATCAGAAACCCCAGGGTATTTCGCCGCTATCAATTGCTTTTTGAATATTTCCCATCTGCCTTTTCCGGTTGAAGTAAATATCAAACAGATACGAAAGCAAAAACAAGGCAATCCATATCGCTAAAAATGCAACTAACGAATTATAATGTATCCGATTTGTAATTAGAATTGTGACTACAATAGCTATAAAACCGAGTACTCTATAATAGTTTGATTGATCGCTTTTTAAGATATACCCATTTTTTATGAAACTGTGTGAATAGTACGGCCATAAGCCTGGGAACCACAGTACGTAAAAATAGAGTAGTTTTTTGAAGAATTCTAAGTCCACAAGGCAGTTTTCCCGTGTAATCGCATTAATTTTACGCACCCAAGGTTCGTATTTAGCAATCTCTTCTGGGCTTACTTTTCTGCGTTTTAACTCTTCAAACGCGACTGTGTTGGCAAGTCCTGTATAACCTGTTTTATCTTTCGCAATTTCCAACAAATCGACATTTGGCATCTTGGAGTATTGTTCAATAAGGCTTTCTTTGGTTACCATTAAATGCAAAATAAAACTTTTGTTTCAAAAAAATTGAGCATCGGCCATTAATTGTAATGCTCATCATCCTTTAAAATTTAGCTGTCTTTTTTCTTTTTGTCACTGCCGCCCTTTCTGCAGCAATCTTTTACTGCGAAATCTTTAATGCCTCTTAAAGATATTTGACTTGATCAGCGTTGTATCCAGATACTGAATGGTAAGCAGGCTGAATATACTGAGTATTAACGACCATTTATATTCCATGATAACCGAAAGTATGCCGGTGCTTTGTTGATTTTTTACTATCGACAACAAACCATAAATACAGGCAATTATCACTGTGACTACCGCCATTGATATCAGGTATGAACGAAGCTCGCTGTTTCGTTTCTGTTCTGCCTGTACCTTGCGGGTCACGTTGGCTGCAAAATCATAAGGAAGGCCTTTATCCGGCTCGGTTTCAAGCAGATTGAACAGGAAGTCATACGCCTTTACATCGCCCGGAGGTAATTCGCTGTTTTGCTGGCGGTTTTCTTCCAGCCATTTCTGAATTTCCTCATCGTTCATCTTTTTCATATCAATTCGCCTTTAAGGTGTACTTCTATTTTTTCTTTCAGCAATTTTCTTGCCCTGAAAAGGTAATTCTTTATTGTTCCTTCGGGCATACCGGTAATCTCGCTGATCTCTTCGCATGAAAATTCGTTGAGATGGAAAAGCGTGATTACTGTACGGTATTTTTCCGGCAGCTGCAAAATTAATTGCTCAACGTAATTCGCCGCATCTTTTTTAGTAAGCAATTGCTCAGGATTATCATTGGTAAAATGATAATTCTCAATATCCTCGGGGTAATCGCTCAATAATTCCTTTTTGTATTTCTTTATATAGTTGATGCCTGTAAAATAGGCTATCTGTGCTATCCATGTAGAAAGTTTGGACTGGAACCCGAACCTGAAAAGGCTTCTGTGCACTTTAATAAAAACCTCCTGGCAAATATCCTCCACATCATCGGCTTCGCGTACAAGGCGGTTTACCACAAAATAAACAAGGCGTTCATATTGTTTCACCAGCAATTCAAACGCGCGCATGTCGCCGTTCAGAATTTTGGTTACCACCTCCTTTTCATTAAACATATTGTATTAGTCAACGGTTGAGGCAAACAGGTTGCAGAAAATTGTGAAAAATATTTCAAATAATTTGCAACCCGGTGTAAATAAGTGTTGACTACTGCATAAAAATTAGTCAAATTTAACATTGAAAATATTATGGATCAGCACATCGCATTTTTCTTTACTGTAATAGGCCTCGCAATTACCATCGCATGGATCATTATATCATGGTACAACTTTCGGCTCAAAAAACGCATTATCGACTCCGGCCCGATAAATGAAGAAGCCATGGGTTTTATTAAAAAACTTAGCGGCACAGGTGCCGAAGCACTTAAATGGGGCTGTATATTGTTTGCGGCCGGTTTAGGGCTTGTGGTAGCTAACTATCTTCCATGTCCGTTTGGTTCGCCAATACCTTATGGCGTCGAGCTGATGTTTATTGCGGCTGGCTTTCTTGCTTATTACTTCATTGCAAAAAGACAGCAACAATAGTTGTTATATATCTGCTATGCTAAGTCTGTAAGCGGAGTCATTCAATTAACTATTTATTACAATTTTTTTAAAAGCACATTTTGCTTAAAGGGATGCTATTGCCCTTTGTAATTCATTCATCATCATGAAACCATTACTCATAAACATATTTTTACTGGTTATTGTCGTTGTATTTTCATGGCAGTTATCATTTGCGCAAAACAAGTCATCTATAGGCAAAATAAATGGAACGATAGCCGATTCGGTATCCAACCAACCTATAGGATTTGCCACCATTAGCTTAAAAACTGAAAAAGACAGCGTAATAAAGGTTATCGTGAGCAAAGCTGACGGCCATTTTAAGTTTGAAAATGCAGGTCTGAGGAAGTATCATTTAACTATTGTTTCAACCGGATACCAGCCAAAAATGATAGCTATCAATCTCATTCAAAATAATGAGGTCGAACTCGGTACATTATTGCTGCCGCACTTGGTAAAAAACCTAAAAGAAGTACAGATTACCGCAGACAGGCCTG
Source organism: Mucilaginibacter sp. (assembly GCA_051953515.1). GTDB lineage: Bacteria > Bacteroidota > Bacteroidia > Sphingobacteriales > Sphingobacteriaceae > Mucilaginibacter. Next base: position 12,635 of record JBQCIS010000358.1, on the reverse strand, counting down.
TTGTACAGCTAAAAGCCGACAGGGTGGTGTACGACCTGCAGGCTGACCCGGAAAGTAAATCGACCAATGTTTTGGGGATGATACATAAAATCCCGTACCTCTCGGTAGATGCCGATGGCAATATCCTGATGAAAGGAAACGCGAGTTACAAAGTATTGGTTAACGGGAAGGAATCAGGCGTGTTTACCAATAACCTGAAAAATATTTTAAAAAGCATGCCCGCGTCGAGCGTGCTGCGGATAGAGGTGATCACCATACCACCCGCCAAATATGATGCGGAAGGTTTGGCCGGGATTATTAATATCATTACCGACCGTAAGATACAGGCCGGGTACAAAGGCAATATGAATGCCAGCGAAGGCTTCCCCAATGGCGGCCCGGGCGCAGGCGGCAATATCACGGCGCAGGATGGAAAGTTTGGCGTAAATGCATGGGCTGGTGGCAGTAAGTATATCAATCCGTCAACAACCTTTAATACTATGCGCGCTACCAGCGGTGCCGACGCTTCGGTTTTACAGCAAAGTGGCAGTAAGCATGCCGATGGTGGCAACGTATATTTTGGTACAGAACTGAGCTATGAAATAGATACGCTGAATTTGCTGACCGGCAATTTTGATATCAGCGGTTACAGATATAATGGCTTTAGCAACCAAAACTCTGCTTTAAATAATCCTACAGGCACTTTGCTGCAGGGATATGGTCTGGCTACAACCAATCACAATCACGGTGGCGGTTTCGACGCCGCATTAAATTATCAATTGGGTTTTAAAGCTGATAAAAATACATTGCTCACTTTTTCATACCGTTATTCCAATTACCGGAGTACTGAATTTGCTAATGTCGGCATCACTGATGTATTTGATTACCCTACACCTGATTATCAGCAGCCTGATAATGAATACACCCGAGAACAAACTGTACAGGTTGATTTTACGCATCCCCTGCACAAAGTGACTATGGAAGCGGGTGTAAAAGCTATTTTCCGCAATAGCAGGAGCGATTTTGAATATTTATCATTGGATAGTGCATCCAATCAGTTTGTGGACGATGCGGCAATGAGCAACAGTTTTAATTATGAGCAGGACGTGTTCGGGATTTATAATTCCTACCGGTTCAGCCTGAAAAAGTGGAACTTCAGTACAGGGATAAGGGCAGAAGAGACGTATATAAATGCCAATTTTGTTTCGACGGGTACGTTTGTGGATAACACCTACTTTAATGTAGTACCATCTATTGCTATTAATCACCCTTTTGCTAATAATAGCGGCATTAACTTTGGCTTTATGGAACGCATCCGCAGACCGGAAATTAACAGGCTTAATCCGTTTGTAGACCGTTCAAACCCTGATTTTGTATCCACAGGCAACCCTAAACTAACACCAACTGTCCTTAACAATGTGCAGGTAGGTTATAACAGTCCCGGTGGTAAAAAACTAACGGCATTTGCGGCGGTAAGCTATATTTTCTTTAATAGCCTCGAACTACCCGTTGCCACATTCGATCCGGTTACGAAGATCACCACTACAACTTACGAGAACAATGCGAAAGGCGGCGGTATCGATTTTAATTTCAACCTGAATTATTCACCGGTGAAATTTTACAACGCCAGCATTAACGGAAACATGACACAGTTTTTAATAAAAGGAACCGGGAACATTACAGAAGATAATTTAAACGCTTTAATGGCGCGTATCAGCCTGTCAAACGGTTTTAAACTGGATAAGGGCTGGAGCATGAACTTGAATATCGATTATCAAAGCCGGGCGCCAAGATCAATACAGATGATCGAGAATGCTTATTTCAGTTCATCACTAAGTGTCAATAAGGAACTTATTAAAAACAAGCTCTTTATATCCGGTTCAGTGAATAATCCGTTCACCAAGTTCCGCAATAGCCTGATTACCACCACGGGGCAGGATTATTACCAGTTGAATGATAACCAGATCTATTTTCGTTATGTGAATTTTAGCCTGAACTATAACTTCGGCAAGCTGAAAAGTGATATTAAGAAGAACCGCAAGGGTATTCAGAACGATGATACCGGTGGTGGCGGATTATAAGGATTACCGGTGTTTTGCAGTAGCCACCCAAACATACATAGGTATACCAAGCAACAACATAATAAGACCCGAAAAAACAGCATTTTTACCCGAACCGGCTATCGCCCAAAGTGAATAAAAGAACGCGGGCAAGGCAATGACAATTGCCCCGCCCCAGCCGCCTGTTATCTTTTTTTGCGCCCGGATGATGAGATAAGATGCGGCGCAAAACAGGTAGGGAATAAGTACAGACAGCGTAGCTACCATTTGTAATGCCCTGAACTGATCGACAAGGCCCTTGCTATAATTCATGAACACAAAACATGAACTGATACCGCCGCACAGGATCATGCCAAACCATGGCACATTCTTTTTATTTCGCCAGGCGAATATTCCGGGGAATAATTTGTCATTCGCAATGGCCGAAGGCATCTGTCCCTGCATTAACATCCAGCCGTTTAAGGCGCCAAATGCCGCGATAGCCATTCCTGCACTTACCCAGTACCGCGCACTGCTGCCAAACATTATACCGGCGGCATCAGCATACGGAGTAGGTGAATGGGCAAGTATACCGGCGGGGATAAGCCCCATAACGCTTATGCTGCCCAATATAAAAACCAAAGTAGATATGGCAAGGCCCAGCATAGTGGCTTTAGATACAGTATTGCCTGAGTTTTCCACTTCGCCGGCAGGTATGGTTGCACATTCAATGCCGATAAATGAAAACATTGCCATTGCAGCCGTAGTGCTAACGGCTGAAAAAAACGATGTGCCACTGGTATTAAAAGGCGAAAAGTTTTTTACGTTGATGAAAAATAATCCAACAACGGCTACCATAATGAGCGGTACTAACTTTAGCACGGTTGTTGTCACCTGCACAAATCCGGCTGTTTTAATGCCCCTGCTGTTTATATAAATAAGCAGCCATATAGTAATCAGTCCGGTTGAAGCGGCCACAACTGAATTATGGGCCAATACCGGGAAAAACGTACTCATGGCACTAATGAACGAAACAAGAATAGCTGCTATTGCACAGCAATTAGCCAGGTAATATCCCCAGGCTATCAGGAATCCGGCAAAGTCGCCTAAGGCATGGTGCGTGTAGGCATAAGGCCCTCCGGTAGCATTTGGTAATAATTTGCTCAGGTTACTGAAAACTTTTGCCAAAAAGAACGAGCCAATAGCAGCAAATACCCAACCCAGTAAACCAATACTCCCAAATGACGCCATTGCAGCAGGCATGAGAAATACACCTGCGCCTATCATATTGCCAACAACAAGCGAAGTGCTCGTCCACAGGCCTATCTTTTGTTTCTTATGATTATCGGTCATCAGTTAATCAAGGGTTCAATGGCTTAAATATATCATTTACTACTGATTGATTTTATGTTTTTCGGTATATGGGTAGAATTTGTTTTGATAAAATATCTTAAAAAATGACATCTCACAGTATATTTATACTATGCAAAAAGGAGTTTATCTATTGATAATAAACCTGCTTTTGGGTGCGCATTTGTTTGCACAAAGCAGTAACGCCATCGTTTTTCATATCCATTCCAGTAACACCGCTTTCCCCGATACCGGCAGGCTACATGGCCATACAGGCGACAGCGTATTCTATAGCACTGCCGGGCATTATCGCGACAGCACGGTGCTGATCATTGCTCCTAAGACGCTTGATGCCAGGAAAAAGGTTGACATGATCTTTTGGTTTCATGGATGGCGGAACAATGTGGACAATACTGCCTCTTATTACCAGCTTACCCGGCAGTTCATCGCATCTAAATGTAATGCCGTATTGGTTTTACCCGAGACCGCTAAGAATGCAGCCGACAGCTACGGCGGTAAACTGGAACGGCCCGGCGTATTTAAAGCTCTTCTAAATGATGTGCTGGATAGTTTAAAAGTACGTAATATGATAGGTAGGAAATGCGTTGCCGGAAATATTCTGCTTGGCGGCCATAGCGGGGGCGGGAGGGTAATAGGTAAAATTGTAGCAAACGGCGGTGTGGAAATAAATGAGATAATGTTGTTTGATGCCATGTACAGCGAAACGGAAATATTTATGGCATGGATGAACGCCGATCCGGCACATCGGTTAATTGATATGTATACCGATTTTGGCTATGGGCCGGATAAGGAATCGCGCAGGATGGCGGAAGTATTACGGCAGCAAAACGTACCATTTCTGCAAACAGATGAAAATATGCTTACTGCCCAACAATTACAAGCCAACAGACTGATCATCGTACATAGTAAAAATCAGCATAACAATATAATCTTCAATCCTGATAATTTTGAACGCTACCTGACTAATAGTCCATTTCTGAATAAAATTCATAATAAATAGCTTTATGTGTAGATAGTGATTGGAAAATATTCAGGGTTGTTCTTACAGAAGGCGGCTTATAAATCGCTACATTAGTGAATTATGAAAATTTTAGGCCTGGTAGGCGGTACCAGTTGGGTGTCAACCCTCGATTATTACAAGCTTATTAATGAAGGTGTAAATGAAAAGTTAGGTGATTTGAATTTTGCCGAGTGTATGATCTATTCGCTCAACTACCAAATCATCAAACAAAACAACGACGCTAACGACTGGGACAGCAATCTTGAAATAATAACGGATGCCAGCATCAAACTGCAAAATAGTGGCGCAAAAGCAATAGTGCTGTGTGCCAACACCATGCACCTGATAGCTGATCGCCTGCAGGAAAGAATTCAGGTACCCATTATCCACATCGCTACTGCCACAGCAAAAGCTATTAAAGAAAAAGGACTGAAAAAAATAGGTATGCTGGGCACACGCTTTACAATGGAGCGCGATTTTTTTAGTACAAAACTCGAACACGAAGGTATTGAAATGCTGATACCTGATGATGACGACCGTGGATTTATCCACTACACCATATTTGAGGAATTAGGCCGGGGGATTTTTACATGGGAGACCAAGCAGCGTTACATCAGTATTATGCAAAAACTGATTGCGGCAGGAGCAGAGGGTATTATAGCAGGCTGCACCGAAATACCACTATTAATTAAACCCGAGGAAGTAAATTTCCCATTGTTTGATACGCTGGCATTGCATGCAAAGGCTGCTGTAGACTTTGCTGTGGGTGAATAACAAAGAACATGTCATCCTGAACCTGTTTCAGGATCTCATCAACCACTCATTTACCTGTTCTTGAATATGCCGAAACAAGTTCGGCATTTCGTGCATTAGTTAAGCTACTAACTCTTCAAACAACCTTTCCAAGGTCTCAATTGCATCAGCCTTACATAATCCCGGATGCACTTTTGATGTCTGCAAAATAGTGCTCCGCGTAGCCGTGAGCCAGCGAAAACGCGATGCAATATCCAGTTGCGCTATTTGCCCTCCGTTTTTATCTGCTGCACAGATGCGCTCGAAGGAGAGGAGATGTTCCTTTAATTCGTCAATATCTATTTTAGCGGAAAATGCCTTAAGCCGGCCTTCGTTCAGCACATATTTCATTTGCAGGAATTTTTGTTTGGCACAAAAAAGTACTATCCCGATATTCAGGAATTCCTCGCGCTCCACCCTTGGCACAACGCGGATGACGGCATATTCAAATAAATGTCTCTCTTGCATGTTGCGCCTCTTTTACAAAAATTTCAGAATTGGCTATTCGCGATAGCAAATATTCGATATATGCTTCGCGATGATCGTCGGCTGATGCAAATGCCTGTTCGCCGCTTAGCCAAACATCGGGTACTAAATTAACGATTGAGCGAATAAGCTCTTCCGTCAAAATGGTTCTGAATACAGCATCAACCGTTTCCAGCTCAGCGGCCCTTGATAACAGAACATGGTCTTTCACCTGGTAAAATGGCTTTTTGGCTTGTTCCTGCCAGTTATGCCATGAATGATGGAAATATAAGGATGCGCCGTGATCTATCAGCCACAGCTCACGGTTCCAGGTAAGCATATTGGTATTGCGCGCCGTACGGTCGACATTAGTGAGCAAGCAGTCCAACCATACGATCTGCGAGGCAAGCCTGCCATCAACTTTCGTTACAACCGAATCAAAAGTGATTGCGCCTGAAAGGTAATGCAATGCTAAATTCAACCCTACACTGGCTTTTAGCAGGTCTTGTATTTCTTCGTCAGGTTCGGTTCTGCCGAAGGCTTCATCCAGGTTGGCAAATACAAGTTCGGGTATTTTAAAGCCCAATGCACGGGCAATTTGACCGCCGATCAGTTCGGCAATTAAGGCGCGTGGCCCCTGACCTGCTCCCCGAAATTTCAGAACATACAGGAAACCATCGTCCGCTTCGGCAATAGCAGGCAGCGAACCACCTTCGCGAAGCGGGGTTACATAACGGGTAACATTAACGGTGCGTAGTTGTATGTCCTGCATAATTACACCGCTAAAATGCAATTATTTTCAGAATATATGGGCAGGTATCTGTTTGTATTAAAGTGTAGCATTGTAGCGTATGCAACACAGCTACGCCCGCTACAAATGCTACACCAACCGTTGGTTAATATTTTTTCACAGCTACGCAAAAGCTTGCTCCTGTGGTTTGTAATTATTTCTTTACCTCAAAGCCCAGGCCGATATTAAACGATATGAATATGGCGCTTTGTTTGCCATTAGGTCCGCCGGAAAGTTTATAGTTTTCGTCGATGCGCCAGTCGCCTTGCGCAGCGTTGATATAATAGCCCGCGCGCACTCCGATCGGAATTTGCCTTTGCACAATCATGCAACCCATATCCTTTGGTTTCACCGGGATCAGGTAATCAAAGCCTACGCCCAGGTCGATACCGAAATTTGGTTGATAAAAGGTTTTGCTGTAGGAACTGTTCAATATTTCATCAGAAAAATTCGATGTGCTTTCGAGCTTGGCTTTATCCTCTATCGTAAACACAGCTCCGGAGAAGTTAGCCCCTACAAAAGGGAATAGCCGCATATTTTTATCATTTAACACGTTATAACCAATGCGACCGTATACCTGGTACTGGTTGTACTTGGCCTTTACGCCATTTTCCTCAGATTTGGTAATAGGGGTAAAACCTACGCCATCTTCCCATATCCATTTGCCGAATGCATGGTTCATGGAAGCATTTATCCAGATATCGTTCCCACCTAAACGTTGCAAACCATTAGTTGCAAGGATATCGTTGAGTTGATTAAGATTCGATTTCCGGTAGGTAATCTGTACCTGCACATCGCCCGAAAAATCGTGGTGGTGATGGAACCATCCATCTGTTTTTACATCATCCTTAGTTTGGGCATTTACGGTGTACGAGCCTATCAAAGCAACTGCAGAGAATAGGACAGGTAATAGTTTTTTCATATAATTAAGAATTGGTGACTAAAGTTAAGACGGCTTAACAGCATAATTGTTTTAAAAACGATATCTTCATTATTGCTATAGTTTGTAAATATTATATTTGAAGCAAATTAGAACCCCTAATGCAAGAAAAGAACAACAAAAAAACCATCTGGGCCTGGTGCATGTTCGACTGGGCTAACCAATCCTACAATATGGTAATTACGTCGACTATCTTTCCGGCGTATTATGTTTATTACACTACCTGGCACAACCCCAAAGGCGATAAGGTTATGTTCTTCGGCACTGAATGGACAAATACAGTGTTATCTAACTTTGTATTAGGGATTGCTTACCTTATTGTGGTTTTATTATTACCCATACTTACATCCATAGCCGATTATCGCGGTAATAAAAAACGTTATTTGCAGTTCTTCACCTGGTTAGGGGCATTATCCTGTGCGGGCCTGTTCTGGTTCAAACCCGTTGCCCATGGCATTCCGTCGCTCGAAATACCGCTTATCTTTTTCGCGCTGGCGTGTGTTGGTTATTGTGGCGGCTTCGTTTTTTACAACTCCTATCTGCCGCAAATTGCTACTGAAGATAAACAGGATAGTGTGAGCGCCAAAGGTTTTATTTATGGCTACGTAGGTAGTTTGGTTATGCAGTTGATGTGTTTTGCTGTGGTAATGTCGCCTAAAACATTTGGCATTACAAGCGACGATCTTCCTGCGCGTATATCCTTTCTGATGGTATTTGTTTGGTGGATGGGCTTTTCTATCATCCCGTTCAGGCTATTGCCTAAAGGCGAACCCAATGCAGGTAAACACAACTATAATGTATTTACCGGCGGCTTTAAGGAGTTGGTAAAGGTTTTCAAAAAGGTAAAGACGATGCCTTTATTGCGCCGTTTTCTTTCATCGTTTTTCTGCTATTCGGTAGGGGTGCAAACCATTATGCTGGTTGCCGCTCAGTTTGCGTCAAAGGAGTTAAAAATGCCTGATGATACACTCATAGAAATCATTCTCATTATACAGGTTGTTGGTGTTATCGGGGCTGCCATTGTATCCAAAATGTCTGAAAAATATGGCAACGTGCGTACACTGGTTTGGGTAGTATCCATCTGGACAGTGCTTTGCCTGTTGGTATATTTTATAGCAAATGCCGCACAATTTTTTGCCGCTGCTGTGGTTGTGGGTGCTGTAATGGGAGGTGTGCAGTCTATTTCAAGATCAACTTATTCAAAATATTTGCCGCCAAACATTCCGGATACCGCTTCTTATTTCAGCTTTTACGATGTCACCGAGAAAAGTTCAATAGTAGTGGGCCTGCTTTGCTTTTCGGGCGTAGAAGCGTTAAGCGGGGAGATGCGCGTGGCCGCGCTTACGCTGGACATTTTCTTTATCGCCGGTTTGTTATTGATGATTTCTCTATTCTTTGCGGAAAAGAAGGTGAAGAACCTGCCAACAGTACCGCAACCTGAAGTGGTGGAAGCAGAAAATTAATTCATTGTCAGCCTGCTAATGTTCAGATAGGTTAAATAGATGAACAAGTTTAATATATTTCTGCGGTTGAAAGCCTGGCAGCTTTTTATGTTTTTCATCGCACTTTATTTTGTGCCGTTAAGTCCTTATTATTTAGAGCGCACCATCAGTGTACTATTTGTTTTTATTTATATAGGATGGATTTATTCGATCGGTATATTTATGCATACATTGTTGGACCACCCAAAACCTTCAGCCGTATATTTTAAGCTGAGTTGTTTGTTAATTTGTTGTAGCTACATAGTATTGTTCTTTACGGGAGATTTCACTATTGATCTGGATAATTATAAGCAATATGGTATAACGATTTGTTTTTGGGTACCAATTTCACTCTATATGTTTTGGAGCATTTTATATGTGTTTATGTTTAGTGCCCGCATGCTCGAATCAGTGTTAAATGGCCATCTTGTTTACAGAAGTGATTCACTAAAAGCATTTTTTGCATTCTGGTTTTTCCCAATAGGTGTTTGGTATATCCAACCGGTGGTTAACCGTATTAAAGATCAAACTACGTAAAAACAATAAACCGAAGCTGATACTTTTAATATAACTTCCCCGTGGCTGGTGTCCCCACCGACCACTGTAGTTAAATTATAAATAGTGTTTTTAGTAAATCCATTTTTAGGAATTGTCTCGAGTCATATCCATTTCCCAACAATTTTTATCAAATTAGCAGGCGATGAATATTGAGTTGTTTGTTCCCTGCTTTATTGACGAGCTGTACCCGGATACAGCCTTCAACACTGTAAAGTTACTTGAAAAAGCCGGATGCACCGTGAGTTATAATGCCCAGCAAACCTGCTGCGGTCAGCCTGCATTTAATGCAGGGTTTTGGGATGATGCCAAAACTGTAGGGAGCAAATTTCTGAATGATTTTAGTGAGGATAGCGTTATTGTTACGCCGTCTGCATCATGCACCGGCATGGTAAAGAATTACTATAACGACCTGTTTACCAATACCACACTGCACAATAAGTGCCGGGCCATACAAGGCAACATCTACGAATTGTCAGACTTTTTGGTAAACATTCTGCAATACGATTACTTTGGTGCCGAGCTTGACGGCCGTGCGGTTTACCACGATAGTTGCAGCGGCCTGCGCGAATGTAAGATTAAGGAAGAACCGCGTCAGTTACTGTCGAAAGTGATAGGACTGGAGCTGGTAGAGCTGCGCGATAACGATACCTGCTGTGGGTTCGGCGGTACGTTTGCTGTAAAGTTCGACGCAATTTCAAGCGCTATGGCACAACAAAAGGTAGATAATGCACTTGCTGCCGGGGCTGAATATATCATCAGCACCGATGCGTCTTGCCTGTTGCATTTACAGGGGTATATCGACAAAAATTCATTGCCGATTAAAACCATGCACCTTGCCGACGTGCTGGCTAATGGCTGGGGAAATGTATAATTTCCTTTACAAAACAAATTAACATTCTGTTTTTCAGAAAACTATAAATCGTCATCCCTTTTATGACGATTTATAGGCTAAACCTTGCCTTTTTCGCACTATCTTACCTTTAAACATCATTAAACTTTAACACTTATTACTATGAAAAGCTGCTTATTATTGCGTTTGTATTTTTAGCTAAAAGTGCATTCGCCCAAAAAGATACTGTTGGTTTAAATGTTCCTTATGTCAACAATACCGTAATCTATGAAAGGGTATTCGATGCTCCCAACACTACCCAAAATCTACTCTATAGTAACGCCGAACTTTGGTTGGCAGAAACCCATCCTTACATTGCAAATACCCAACTGACATTGGCTGATCCTGCTTTATCGCGCGTAGTAGGCAGGTTAAATTCTTCTGCCGGCGGATCTTATAAAGTTCTTTGGGAAACCCAGTATTATACAATAACCTATAATTTTACACTACAGGTTGATTGTAAAGACAATAAATACAGGATACGCATTTATAATATCCAGGATGTGCTTGGTGATACATACACACCTATAGAATATTTAATGCAATCGCTCATTAACTCAAAGTCGTATAATTTCGCCAATGGAGCGGTCTTAAAGACACAAGACTTGAAACAGCGTTTTCAAGCATTAAATGTTATAGTGAACAATGTTATGGCGGAAATAAATAAAAACATAACGGAAGACAACAGTTTTTAATAATGGCAATCATTTTGCTGCTATAAAGGCATGCAGCCATACAAAAATTCTAATCGTGATACCGGTGTTGTCGCTTATGAAATGGGAAATAACGGCATATCGGTGCAGTTTAAGGATGGTTCGGTTTACTTGTATACTATAAAAAGCGCCGGTTTGGCATCGGTCAACAAAATGAAGAATTTGGCAAAGAAGGGCAAGGGATTAACCACATACATCAATCAGCACGTAAAAGACAGGTACGAAAAGAAAATTAGTATATAACCAGAAAGGGCAGCCATAAAGCTGCCCTTTAACATTTATCGTATTTAAAAACACGATGTTAGTGCGAAGCTGGCGGCGCTGTTGGCGCTGGCGGCGTAGGCGATGGGCTTGGTGTTGGAACCGGCGTAGGGGTAGGCGTCGGCGTAGGGGTAGGCGTCGGCATTGGATTTGGCATAGGTGTAGGGCTTGGCGTTGGGGTCGGAGTCGGAACCGGCGGTGTCGGGCTCGGGTTTGGCATAGGAGTAGGGGTTGGTGTCTTTGGCTTTTTAGGCGTTGGCACAGTGTCCCTTACTGCATATATTGGGGTTGTTTTCTCCTTGGTGGCAACGCCTGTATTGGCTATCGCATAACTGAACGCGCACGAAGCGATCAGTGTTGCTGCTACAATTCTTACCTTTTTCATAAATCAGAATTTTGGTGTTTAACATTGTGTGTATTAGATGCTGGATAATACAAGAACTATTCCCAAATATTCTTTTCAGTTAACTTATTTTCATTTATTGTAATTTAACTGTAATTAAAAAGCCGGTTTGTAGACCGGCTTTTTAATTATCAATGGTTAGTTAAATTATTACATTCCGCTTTTTATGCCTTTTATAGCATCCAAATGTTTCTGCACCACTGGTATAGTATTAGTTATAAATGATTTTAAGCTGGTATCTTTCACCGTTGTTTGCGCTTTTTTAAACATATCCAATGTCGCTTCATGATCTTTAACCATCTGGTTAACGTAGGCTTTATCAAAGTCTTTACCTGTTTTTTTGGTGATATCGCTGATCATGTTTTGCTGTGTTGAATCCGGTCCGGTTGGCAAGGCCATTCCTTTTGCCTTGGCTATGTCCGAAAGTTTCTGGCCGGCCGCGCTGTGGTCAGTGACCATCATATTGGCAAAGTCTTTAATTTTTTGTGTAGTTGCCTGTTGCACGGCAGCTTTACTCAATTCAATTTCTGTCATACCGCCTGCTGCGGCTTTAGCGGCAAAAGCAGCGTCGCCGGTATCTACCTGGGCAATTTTTGTAGTGTCTGTTTTAGAAATGTCGGTTGTTGTGGTTGTGGTACTGTCTGTAGTGCCCGATTTTGCGTTGTTCTTACAGGCCTGCATCACCAAAACGGCAGCCGCCGCGGTGATAATCAAACTTAATTTTTTCATAGCAGTGTTTTAATTTAGAATTTACGTGTTACATATAGCGGACTTGAATTATTTCAATCCGCCGTTTACGGTTATGATCATTTTTTGGTATTATGCTTCATACTATCCTGTATGGCAATAATTGCGTTCAGATGTTTTTGCAAAACCGGCAATGTATTTTGCGCGAATGCTTTAATATCGGCACCTTTAGCATCTTTAATTTCCTTCTGAAAATCCTTAATGTCT
>JBQCIS010000357.1:0-5968 GCA_051953515.1 Mucilaginibacter sp. | reverse complement strand
GAACGAATTTTTCTCTAAGTAATACGTTCTTTTACATAAAATAAGAGCATTATTTAAGATTTAACCGCAGTTAAATTTTAAGTTTCACTATTAAAAACTTAACGCTTCAATATCAGCGGATCAGAGAGGCATACGTTATTTCGTGAGTACAATCTAACGATAACCTATGATTCTAAATTATTCGCCCCGAGGTTTTTCAATACATGACACTTAGAAGTTTAGTTGCGGTTTTTTTATTTATATAAACTTAAAAAATGAATTCATTCTTATATGTTATTACCGGGCTGGTAATCGGCGCCGGGGTAGGCATCGTAATCGGGCGTTTCCTGCTTAAAAAGCTCTTCAAATCGCAGGAAAACGCGGCACAGAATAAAGCCAAACTCATCCTTAAAGACGCTGAAAATAATGCCGAGATCCTGAAGAAAAACAAGCTTCTCGAAGCAAAAGAGCGCTTTCTGCAAATGAAAGCCGAACACGAACAGGAAGTAAACGCCAAAAACAACTCCATCAATCAACGCGAAAACGGGATCAAACAAAAGGAACAATCGCTTAACCAGCGCATGGAAAACGTATCACGTAAGGAAAACGAGCTGGATAATGCCCGTAAAAATGTTGAAAGGCAGAACGAACTGATAGCCAAAAAGCAGGAAGAAGTTGACGCGCTGAAAAATCAGCACATCCAGCAACTGGAAACTATTGCCGGCCTTTCTGCCGAAGATGCCCGTAACCAGTTGGTTGATACGCTGCGCGAAGATGCCCGCAGCCAGGCCATGGCGCAGATAAAGGATATTGTTGACGAAGCTAAGCTTACGGCCACCAAGGAAGCTAAAAAGATCGTTATCCAGACCATTCAGCGTACCGCTACCGAGAGCGCTATTGAAAATACGGTTTCGATATTCAATATCGAGAACGATGAGATCAAGGGCCGTATTATCGGTCGTGAGGGTAGAAATATCCGTGCGCTGGAAGCGGCTACCGGTATCGAGATTATTGTAGATGATACACCTGAGGCGATCATCCTATCAGGATTCGATCCGGTAAGGCGCGAGATAGCCCGTTTGGCCATGCACCGTTTGGTAACAGACGGTCGTATCCATCCGGCACGTATCGAAGAGGTAGTTGCCAAAACCAAAAAGCAGATAGAAGAAGAAATTGTAGAGATAGGTGAGCGTACCGTGATAGACTTAGGCATTAACGGCCTTCACCCGGAGCTGATCCGTATGGTGGGCCGTATGCGTTACCGTTCATCTTATGGCCAGAACCTTTTGCAGCACTCACGCGAGGTGGCCAACTTCTGCGCTACCATGGCTGCCGAGCTTGGCCTCAATGTAAAACTGGCAAAGCGTGCCGGCTTACTGCATGACATTGGCAAGGTGCCTGATGATAACCCTGAACTGCCACACGCAATTTTGGGTATGCAGCTGGCCGAAAAATATAAAGAACATCCGGAAGTATGCAACGCCATAGGCGCGCACCACGATGAGATAGAGATGACCTCGATGCTGTCGCCGATCATACAGGCTTGCGACGCAATTTCAGGCGCAAGGCCGGGCGCACGCCGCGAGGTGGTAGAAAGTTACATCAAACGTCTGAAAGAGCTTGAGGAGCTCGCTTTATCGTATCCAGGCGTTGAAAAAACCTTCGCTATACAGGCGGGCCGTGAATTGCGCGTGGTAGTAGAAAGCGAAAAGATAACCGACGCACAGTCAGAAGTGCTGGCAGCGGATATCTCCAACCGTATACAAACCGAAATGACCTATCCCGGACAGATTAAAGTGACCGTGATAAGGGAAACAAGATCGGTTGCGTTCGCGAAGTAAGCAGGTATAATTATTTACCGCAATGTCATTTCGGCCCTGCACCCGCTCATCTAAATGACATGGCTTATATTAAGTAAGCTGTTCGAAATGAAAGTTTTGTTTAATAAAAGTGACAAAAAAAAATACTCCAAAAAGTAAAACCCCCGCTCCGGCAACACCGGCAGGCGTGGGGTTTTATTTTGATAAGTTCGCGGCATCGCACCAGGATCAGTCGAACAAGATCATTAACGTGGTATTTATACCGCTGTTGCTGTTTAGCCTGGTAGGATTGTTTTGGGCGGCGCCATTCCCGCACATCAAATTCCTGGGAGCGTATAACCAGGATTTCAACTGGTCGTCGTTTTTTCTGGCGTTTCTTGTTTATTATTACATCCGGCTGTCGCCAGTGTTGGCTTACCCGATGTTGCTTATTATGCTCATTATGTTCTATATCGTTACCAAGATGGACGAATGGCAGAAAGCAGGCGGCGCAGCCATTTGGATGGTTGCAGGTATAATATTCCTCATTTCGGTTGTAGCGCTGTATGTGGGATATAAGAAGGAAGGCAAGAAGCTTTCGTTTGAGTACCGGTATAAAAATGTGTTGATAGCACCCTTGTTTTTATTGAGTCTGGTATTTAACAGGTTGGGGATAAAGTACTAATTTTTTAATTTATGAACTTTTTCCCTGCTGACCGATTTGCAATAACATCAACTCTTTCGTTTGAGCAGGATATAAAACGGCTTAATGAAAATTTTAAAGACGGTTATTTTAATAAAGTGTCCAATCGGAGTACTTATAATACAGGGGATACCTTCTACTTTACCGTTGCAACCAGGGGAAAAAGGGCTGCTTTAGGCACTACAGTAAGATGTGTGATAAAAGCAAATGCGAACAGCCCGGGCTGCGAAGTTCTTTGCCGGATAAGGCTTCATCCGTTATATTGGTGCCTTATCTTCTTTTTTACAATTCTAACACTCGGAGGTTTTGTATCCGGTCATTATATAGCGCCATTGCTTTTTCTGCTCGGTACATACAGTTTCTTCTTGTTTTCGATGCATTTTGATGCGCAGCGTGTAAAACAAAAACTGGAAGCGGTTTTTTCGGGTAATGCAACTACCCTTCAATAAGATTATTCACCTTGTCCGTCAATTCCTCCAATCCAAATGGTTTGGCAATTACGTCATCGCATTCCCATGATGATAGGTCGGCGTCTTTCTGAATATAGGCCGAGCAGATAATAACGGGTATGTGCCCAAGGTCGGGGTGGGTTTTTAAGCGGCGGCAAATATCATTGCCATTGCTGCTGGTAAGATGGTAGTCAAGAATGATCAGGTCGGGCTGAAATTCCTGTGCTATGCTGATGATGTCTGTGCTATCGAGCGTGACCTTTACTTCAAATTCCTGGTAGATGAGGGCTTCGTGGATAATATCGAGGATGTCCTGGTTATCGTCAAGTACAAGTATACGCTTCTGCATGTCGTCAGTAGTTAAAGTTCGGGTTGATGTAAAATTACATCATAAGTTGATCTGTACAAACAAGCCATTGTATAATGGCATTACTTTGACCTAACCCGGCACAAATGGTTTAAACGAATTGTAAAAAATTAATTGGGCTACCGTCGCTTTTAATCATAATTTAACGGTAACGGATAAACGTCACCATTAAATACGATTTTTATTGCATGGCAGTTTTGATCATGCGAGCATTACAAATGTAATATTGTTCTTGTTATCGGATATTACAGTATCGTTAACTTATTATAGCTTATCAGAAATCGTGATACAAATCGCGGAAGGTGCTGCGTAACCCAAAGGTGATAAGTACAGTCTTTGAATTCGTCGTCGCATTCTTTTCGTCGCGCAGCAGTAAGCCACCTTCTAAACGGAGGTTATATTTGGGGTTGATAAGATACGATAATGTGCCCTCGCCGTAATAAAGCTGTGTATGCAGCCCTTGCCCTGTAAAATCTGATGGTATAGTAGTTGGGAAAGCCAGCATCACATTCTGGCCGTAATCATTAATGGGATGCGGATCGAGGCCAAAAGTAGCGTATTCCAGTTCGCCCTGAAAGTCGAACTTACCTAACGAATAGTTAAGTATCCCGATAGCTTCTCTAAAATTGGCGCCAAGCGGGTCGCCTAACGACTGGCTGAAATCGGTATAGTTAGTAATTACTTGTGGCGATGAATAGGTGTAAGGCTTAACGGTATTAAACTCTGCCAGGTAGTTAAGATTACTTACACCGAACAGATCGGCACCGCGGAAACCAAGCTGGAAACCACCTGTATTCGCAGGGGCAGAATTGGCACTTACACGGTCAAACAGTAATTGTCCGTAAACGGCGGTTTTGTTTAATATTTTATACTTGCCTGTAAAGCCTGAAAGCACATTATCTGCATACGGCGTTTTACTGCCCAATGAACTGGAGAACAATACCGGGTTGATGTAGTTGAAATCAAAGCCATGTGTTTGGCCTGTGCTATTTGCAGCGCCAATAATAATGGCGTTAAAGAAGCCTAATGATAACCTGTTGTTAACGCTCCAGTCGAAGTAGTGGAACTCGGCCCATTTGCGGCGGGCGTTGCCAAAGGTATCAAACCTGTACTGGTTCCGGTCTGTCATATTGGTCCACATCATCATATACTGCACCGGTCCGAGGTTGGCAGTAACACGCAGCAGTGGGTATGGTGCAGCCCAGTCAGACAATAGCAACGAACGGTAGCCATCGCCAATAAAGGTTTTGTCTTGGCCTAAAGTTACATTCAGATTTTTTATTGGTGAATATGAAACAATTGCAGTTACGTATGACCAATCAGATGATGAGCTGGCTGGCAGATCCCTGTTATAAGCTTGGCCAGGTACAAATTGTATCTGGTTTGAGTAAGTTTTGTAATAAAGCGGGAAACGTGCCTGATCCTCATACCCGCTGCTGTAAAAATAGAATTTAGAGCCTACGGTTCCGCCTAACTGGTAACCGCGGGTATTGATGTATGTATTGTCCTGATGGTTAAACTCACGGCCAACCTGCAGGTCTGGCATAAAATCGGCGAAGAAAGTATAATCTTTCTCATGCACATCAAACAGGTGCTCGTTAAATACTTTGCGCCATAGCCATTGGTGGTAATTGCTATCCACACCCGTTTGCAGCAATTGCCTGTAACGCAGGTTTACGCTGCTGTCTTCTACACGAAAGGGTTTAAGCGAAGTATGGAAAGAGGTATTTACGCTGTAAACGTTTACATTCAGTTTCTGATCAAACTGGTATGAATAGGGGATATATTCAGCCTGTGCATTTGCTTTTTGTATGGCAAAAGCGGCGGGAATAATCAATAACAAAAGTTTTTTTACGGGAGATGTATAGATGTTTCGCATCTGCTAAGTAGATAGGTATTATTGTTTACAAAATAAAAATTCAGTTACAATTACTGCAAAAGTGGTTATTAAATTTTTTATTACCACTTATTTTTCGATTAAAATTCAATTAATATGCTGCCGGAATTTGAATATATATTGAAGAACGGCCCGAAAAACATAATATTTTACCACATTATTTTTAGGCCCTAAAAGTTAAATTCTGTTAAATACCAAAATGCAGAAAATTGTTTTTTTAGATTAATGCATAAAAATCTGATATTTACGCCTGCTTTAAAAAAGTCATAAAAATTATACATGCAATACAAGAAGATCAATAACCAATTAGGCTGGGTTTGCTTCATAATAGCTTCCTTAACCTATATTTTAACCTTAGAGCCCTCTGTAAGTTTTTGGGATTGCGGCGAGTTTATTTCGTGCGCCTATCGTATGCAAGTAGCCCATCAGCCGGGTTATCCGCTTTTTGCAATGCTTGGTAAAGCCTTTTCGCTGCTGGCAATGGGCAATACGGTAAAAGTGCCTTACTTTACTAACCTGGGCTCGGCATTGGCCAGCGGCGGTACCATTATGTTCCTGTTTTGGACCATTACCGCAGTGGCTAAAAAATTAGTGGTTGAGAAAAATGAAGAACCCGATCAGGGCAAACAATACCTGATACTGGGTGCCGGCCTTGTTGGCGCATTGGCATTCACTTACACCGATACCTTCTGGTTTTCGGCTGTCGAAACTATCGTATTCGCATGGTCATCACTCTGTACCGCGCTGGTTTTCTGGGCAATAATGAAATGGGAT
>JBQCIS010000356.1:0-9138 GCA_051953515.1 Mucilaginibacter sp. | reverse complement strand
AGAAGCGCGCCTGTCGAAATTCGCGCTTGAGGTGGCCTTCAACCCCGAAACTACCGAGTGGCAGGCCAGCTATGACGGCCGTAACCGCGAACCGATTACGCTGCCGGTAAAATTTCCTTTGTTACTCGCTCAGGGTGCCGATGGTATCGCGGTGGGTTTGGCTACCAAAATATTACCACACAATTTTATCGAGTTGCTTGATGGTTCGATAGAAATATTAAAAGGCAATACCGTGAGCCTCGTACCCGACTTCCCTACGGGCGGTTCAGCTGATACGTCGGCCTATAACGAAGGTCAACGCGGCGGTAAGGTAAGGGTTAGGGCGAAGATTATTGAGCGCGACAAAAAAACGCTGGCCATTACCGAGATCCCTTTCTCCACCACAACCGGCAGCTTAATTGATAGTATTATTTCTGCCAATGATAAGGGTAAGATCAAGATCAAAAAGATCGAAGATAATACGGCCAAAAACGTGGAGATCGTGGTTCATCTCGCCCCCGGCATCTCGCCCGATGTAACCATCGACGCGCTATACGCCTTTACCGACTGCGAGGTGTCCATATCGCCCAACACCTGCGTAATACAGGACGATAAACCGCGCTTTATCAGTGTGAATGATATGCTGGTTGAAAGCACGCACTTTACCCGAGACCTGCTGAAACAGGAGCTGGAAATAAAGCTGAAAGACCTGATGGAAAAGATATTCTTCAGCTCGCTGCTTAAGATTTTCATCCAGGAAGGGATGTATAAGAACGCCGACTATGAAAGCTCATCAAACTTTGAGCAGGTAGTTGAGGTATTGAACAAACTGTTCACACCATTCTTCCCGCAATTCTACCGCGAAATACTGCCGGAAGATTACCGCAGGCTGATCGACAAGCCGATGAGCAGCATCACCCGTTTCGACGTTAAGAAAACCGACGAGCAGATCAAAAACCTCGAAAACGAGATAAAACAGGTAAAACACCACCTGAAGCACCTTACGCAATATGCTATTGATTGGTTTACCCACCTGAAAGACAAATACGGCAAAGGCCGCGAACGCAAAACCGAGCTGCGCACCTTTGATAAGGTAGAAGCCGCACAGGTGGCGCTGGCCAACGTGAAGCTTTATGCCAATAAAACAGACGGCTTTATCGGTACAGGTTTAAAAAGGGACGAGTCATCAGAGTTTATATGCGACTGTTCTGATATAGACGAGATCATTGTTTTTCGCGAAGATGGCAAATGCATAATTACCAAGATACAGGATAAAGTATTTGTGGGAAAAGAAATTCTGCATGTTGCCGTGTTTAAAAAGAACGACGAGCGTACGGTTTACAACATGATTTATAAAGACGGTCAAAGCGGCGTGAGTTACATTAAGCGCTTTGCGGTAACCGGCGTAACCCGCGATAAGGAATACGATCTTACCAAGGGCACCAAAGGCTCAAAAGTGCTCTATTTCAGCGCCAACCCTAATGGCGAGGCCGAAATTGTTAATGTGCAGCTGAAACCGCATTCCAAGCTAAAAAAATTACAGTTCGACGAAGACTTTGCCGCTATTGCCATTAAGGGCCGTGGTTCCATGGGTAATATTGTTACCAAATACCCGGTTAAAAAGATCGCGCTCAAAAGTAAGGGCGTATCAACACTTGCGGGACGAAAGATATGGTATGACGAGATACTTAAACGCCTTAATGCCGATGGTCGCGGTAAATACCTCGGCGAGTTTGACGGCGACGACCGCATCCTTACCGTAATGAGCAATGGTGTGTATGAACTCACCAGCTTCGATCTGAACAATCACTTTTTCGATAACATGATCCACATCGAAAAATACGACCCCGAAAAGGTTTACACGGTGGTTCACTACGAAGGCAAATCAAAAAACTACCTCGTAAAACGCTTTGTATTTGAAAACACGCCGCCGGGCAAAGAAACCAGCATCATCAGCGACGAAAGCGGCTCAAAACTCATCCTGTTATCCGGCGCAAAAGAACCAATAGTAAGCGTTGACCAGCTAAAGGGCAAAACACAGATTCCGGAAACTATCGAGATAAATCTGTCCGAACTAATAGATGTAAAAGGCATGAAGGCCATGGGCAACCGCCTGAGTCAGCACACGGTGCAATCGGTAAAATTGATTGAATCGCCGGTTGAGGAGGAAGAGGAAGAAGTTGCAGAAGCAGTGGCGGCAGCAGGTGATGAAGAAGACAGCAACAGTGAAGTAGCTGAAGACAAGCCGGCATCCGAAACCCCATCAGCGCAATCACAAACAGAATCGGTGGAATCGCCTGAAAAAGAATCAGCGGAATCATCAGAAAAGGAATCGGTGGAATCTCATAACAAAAAAGTAGATCTGGAGATCACCAACCCCGATGATATTGAAATGGACGACAAGGGTCAGTTAGGCTTGTTTTAATATCCATTAAAGCATTACTCTGGAGTGACTGGATATTGAATGAAGCAGTAGGGAAGTCGCTTTTACCTATTACTAAATAAAAAAAGATGTCATTTCGAACGAGCAGAGGTGGGATGGGTGTATGGCGCGAGGAGAAATCTTTTGCGACATGCAGATAGTACATGCATGAGGCAAAAGATTTCTCACCTGCCTAACCGCTCAACCCCGTATTAATACAGGTTCGAAATGACATCTTTTTTTATTTAGCCACCGCCGCTGGCGCAAGTTAGCGCAGCCTAACCTATGCCGCAGCATAGTGTAAAGGGCCCTCTATGGGAGACGGCTTACATAAAACAAACGTTTGCGTAGCGTACTCTCGGCCCCTAAATCACGTTTGTTAAAACCCTTATCTATCTTAGCGGGTAAACTTCATTATTCGCAGATGAAAAAAATTATCATTTCTCTCTCTTTGTTATTTATAGCTGTTAGCGCTTTCACTCAGAAAGCTGCGCACACTTTCGCTTTAGGCGATTCCACCTTTTTACTCGACGGCAAACCGCTGCAGATTATCTCCGGCGAAATGCATTGCACCCGCATCCCGCGTGCCTACTGGCGCGACCGTATGCGCAAGGCCAAAGCCATGGGCCTGAATACCATCGGCACCTATGTTTTCTGGAACGCGCAGGAACCGGAACCCGGTAAATACGACTTCAGCGGCAATAACGACATCGCCGGGTTTATCCGCACAGCCAAGGAAGAGGGCCTGTGGGTAGTATTGCGCCCAAGCCCCTACGTATGCGCCGAATGGGAATTTGGCGGCTATCCCTGGTGGCTGCTTAAAGATAAGGACATGAAAGTACGCAGCCGCGACCCAAAATTCCTGAAAGCCTACCGCGAATATATTATGCAATTGGGCAAACAAATATCGCCTTTGCTCATCACCCACGGCGGCAATGTGCTGATGGTGCAGATCGAGAATGAATACGGATCATACAGCAACGACAAAGAATACCTTGATATTAACCGTAAAATATTCCGCGAGGCTGGTCTGGATGGTATATTATTTACCTGCGACGGCCCCGAAGAAATGGGCGACGGCTACCTGCCCGGCTACCTACCTGCCGTAAACGGCGAAGACGATCCGAAAAAGGTAAAAACACTCATCAACAAATATCACGATGGCAAAGGCCCTTACTATATATCTGAATGGTACCCGGGCTGGTTCGATAGCTGGGGCAAACCGCATCATGGCAGTAATGCCGATAATGATGCCAAAGAGTTGGATGCGGTACTTTCAGCTGATTTATCTATCAATATGTACATGTTTCACGGCGGCACTACCCGCGGGTTTATGAATGGCGCCAATATGAGCCGCAACGAGCCTTATATGCCGCAAACCAGCAGCTACGATTACGATGCCCCGCTGGATGAAGCCGGTAACCCCACACCAAAGTTCTATAAGTTCCGCACGGTGATAGAGAAACACCTGCCGCCGGGCACAACCCTGCCGCCATTGCCAGAGAAGGCAAAAACCATCGCGATCAGCAACATTAAATTAACCGAAAGGGCGCCGCTGTTCAGCAATCTTGGCAAGCCGGTTATTGCCGCTCATCCGCTATGTTTTGAAGAATTGAACCAGGGTTATGGGTTTGTGCTGTACCGTACCACCTTAAAAAATGCAGCGAGCGGCTTACTCAAAATAAAGGAAATGCGCGATTACGCTATCGTTTACCTCAATGGCGAACGCCTGGGTGTGCTCGACAGGCGCTTCAAACAGGATTCCATCAATATCGCTTCAAAAAAACCGAATGCCGTGTTGGATATACTGGTTGAAAACAACGGCCGCATCAACTATGGCGCTTACCTGGCCGATAACCGCCAGGGCATTACCGAAAAAGTTACATTGGATGACAAGGAACTTACCGGCTGGAAGATGTACAAATTCCCGTTCAATACCGTGAGTAACCTGAAATATACGTCTGCGCCAACCACTCGCCCCGGCGTTTACGACAGGCATGTTATTATCCCTGCACTTATAAAACCTGTGGTTTACAAAGGCGCTTTCACGCTAACGGAAACCGGCGATACCTTTATCGACATGCGGGGTTTTGGCAAAGGCTTCGTATTCCTCAACGGGCATAACCTGGGTAAATACTGGTATATCGGCCCGCAGCAAACGCTGTACGTACCGGCATCATGGCTGCACAAGGGACAAAATGAGATAGAAGTTTTCGATCAGCTTAACGCCGGTCATACCTCTATTTCAGCATTGGATCATCCGGTGTTGGATGAGGTGGTGAAGCAATAGTGAAGCTGTTTTTACTTATTCCTAAATAAACACAGTTCATTTCGAACGAGCAGAGGTGGCAAAGCGCGTTGGCGCGAGGAGAAATCTTTTGCGACATGCAAATTGATGCAAAAGATTTCTCACCGGCCCTAATCACTTAACCCTGTGCTCATGCAGGTTCGAAATGACATCTCTTTTATTTAGCACCCACACAAAAAACGCATTTTCCCAAATGCGTTTTTTTTATATTTTTGGGTAAACTATCACAATACGTATTACCGGGAATGTATTTCAATCAAAGCAACTACTTCTATTACATTGTATTGGCGCTGGATGTATTTTGTGTTATTCACATGTTACGCCGCGGTACGGTTAACCGGTGGTTATGGCTCGTGGTGTTTATACCCGTTGTTGGCGCTATAGTGTATTTGTATTACGAAGTGCTTTCCGCCCGCAGCATCAATACAGGCAAACTCGCCGCCATGCTCAATCCCGGCCATAACATAAAGAAACTGGAGGACGAACTGCGCTTTACCGATACCTTCGCCAACAAGGTAAAACTGGCCGATGCCTATCTTGCTTCCGGGCAAACCGACAAGGCTATTGACCTTTACAGATCGAGCCTTTCCGGCGCATTTGAAGAGAATGAATATGTAATGGCCCAGCTCATCATGGCCTACTCCGAAAAAGAGCAGTATGATAAGGTGGTTGCCCTGGCCAAAAAGTTATATAAACTACCGCAGTTCGCACGCTCAAAGGCACATATACTGTATGCCCAGGCGCTGGAAAGAACCGGCAATATGGAACAGGCCGAAGCAGAGTTTAAACTAATGAAGGGCCGATTCAGCTATTTCGAGCAGCGCTACCAGTATGGGCTGTTTCTCATCCGTTCCGGCCGTGACAACGAGGCCGCCAACATCTTCACCGATATGCTTAACGAAGAAAAACACCTCAGCCAGGTTGAGCGCCGCACCAGTCGCGAATGGTTTGCCAAAGCAAAGGATGAGTTGAGGAAGATGCCGGTTTCGTAATAGTAGATTGTTAACCACAGAGTACGCAGAGATTTACACAGAGTTCACAGAGCCTTAAAAACTACTGCGGATTTGCGTATTAATCACCACACCGTCCTAAACCGCAGAAATTGCATGTGTCGACGTTCCATAAAAATTTTCTGTGCCCTCTGTGTAAATCTCTGCGTACTCTGCGGTAAAACCGGCCCTTAACATAAAAATAACACCCCACTCCACAACAAATTGTAAATTAGCGTATGAAATTACGTGTTCTCGTCCTTATCAACGCGGCCGCTGTGGCGGTTACGCTTTCTATCATTAATTATTATTTCAGGCATAGCTGGTACGATTTCTCCATTACCTTCGGTGTAACCCTCGTTACCAGTTTCATCGTATTTTATTACCTGATAGAGAAATATATCTATTCAAAAATAAAGCTCATTTATAAGCTCATCCACAACCTGAAACTTGGTCGCGATCTGCGCGATGCGCTGGGTGAGCACGTTACCGCCGACCCTATAAACGACGTAGAGCACGAAGTAAAAGAATGGGCCAAACAGAAAAAAACCGAGATAGACACCCTGCGCACACAGGAAAAATTCCGCCGCGAGTTTTTATCCAACATCTCCCATGAGTTTAAAACCCCGCTGTTCGCCATACAGGGTTATATTGAAGCGATACAGGACGACAATTTCGAAGATGTGGATATGGCCAAAGAGTTCCTGCAAAAGGCCGCACGTAACGTCGACCGCCTGAGCTATCTCATTAAGGACCTCGACGAGATTTCAAAACTCGAAAGCGGCGAGATCCCGATCAAATACACCAAATTCAAGATCAACGACCTGATCAAAGAGGTTTTTGAATCGATGGAAATGAAGGCAAAGCAGCATAACATCAAACTCATATTCAAACAAAAATATGATGAACCGATAATGGTAAATGCCGACCGTGAAAAGATCGTACAGGTGCTGGTGAATCTTATCGACAACTCCTTTAAATACGGCAAAGAAGGAGGGAGCACATCGGTAAGCTTATTTGAACTGCACGACCAGGTATTGGTTGAAATAACAGACGATGGCATAGGTATTGAAGAGAAAAACCTGCCGCGGCTGTTCGAGCGCTTCTACCGTACGGATAGCAGCCGTTCAAGACAGATCGGTGGCTCGGGCCTGGGATTGGCTATTGTAAAACATATTGTTGAAGCACACCAGCAAACCATTAACGTGCGCAGTACGGAGGGATTGGGCTCTACTTTTGGCTTCACTTTAGAGAAAGCCAAGCCGGCTTTACAATTCCCTAACATACCTGTTTTAAAAAATTAACATTAATTTAACATAGCTTAGCGTACTTTTGTCGAAACCCCAACAAATAAAATGTCATTAAATAGCATTTTCCAATACTTTGTACCGAAAGATAAAAAGATATTTTTCCCGTTGTTTGAGCAAGCCGCAAGTAATGTGGTAGCAATAGCTACTATGCTTACAGAAGCCGTAAACTCCTCAAACGCAGCTACAAGGGAAGAGCTTTACAAACAAATAGACAAGCTTGAGAACAAGGGCGATGAACTCACCCACCAGATTTATCTGGAGCTTGGCAAGAACTTTATCACCCCTTTCGACCGCGAAGATATTCACGCGCTGGCTACTGCTATTGACGACGTTGCCGATAATATTCAGGGCGCTGCCAACCGCATGAGCCTTTATCGTATAGACGAATTTGACGAAAGCATCCGTAAACTATGCGAGCTGATATTGCAGGCCAGCACCGACCTGGAGAAAGCCGTTCGCGAACTGAAGGATTTGCGCAATGTTCGTAATATTGCCGATTCATGTATCCGCATTAACAGCGTAGAAAACCAGGCCGACTATGTGTTCGACCGTGCCGTAGCCGACTTGTTCCTGTATGAGCGCGATGCTATAAAGCTGATAAAATACAAAGAGATACTGGCCGCATTGGAAACCGCGACAGATATGTGCGAAGATGCCGCCAACGTAATGGAATCTATCCTGGTTAAAAACGCCTGACGAAGCAAGACATAAGACTTTAAATGATTTCAACCTTACTGATTGTTGTAGTAGCCCTTGCGCTAATATTTGATTATACCAACGGTTTCCACGATGCGGCAAACTCTATTGCCACTATCGTATCAACCAAGGTGCTCACCCCTTTTCAGGCTGTGGTTTGGGCAGCTGCCTTTAACTTTCTGGCATATTTCGCTATTAAGGATCCAAAAGTAGCCAACACCATTTCCAAAATCGTAAACGAGCATTACATCACCATCTATGTGATCCTGGCAGGCATTATAGCCTCTATCGGGTGGAACCTCATTACCTGGTGGTTCGGTATTCCTTCCAGTTCATCGCATACGCTTATAGGTGGTTTTGCAGGCGCTGGCATCACCAACGCAATGTTTATGGGCGCTAACGGTATAAAAGCCGTTAACCTGCACCTGGTACTTACTACCATTGCCTACATTGTACTGGCACCGGTTATAGGTCTTATTATTGCCTACATTGTAACCGTTATCATATTGCATATCTGCAAAAGGGCGAGGCCGTCCAGTGCCGAGCGATGGTTTAAACGTGGCCAGTTAGTGTCCTCTGCGGCGCTTAGCTTTGCTCACGGCGGAAACGATGCACAAAAAGTAATGGGTATTTTGTATGTTACCCTTTTTACAACCGGCATTATTAAAAACGGTGCCCCCATGCCAAGCTGGATACCGCTGGCCTGTTATTCAGCCATTGCGCTGGGCACCATGTCGGGTGGTTGGAAGATCGTAAAAACCATGGGCACCAAAATCACAAAAGTAACCCCGCTCGAAGGCATGAGCGCAGAAACCGCAGGCGCTATCACCCTGCTGTTTACCGCAAGTTTAGGTATACCGGTATCAACTACACATACCATCACAGGTTCTATAATGGGTGTTGGCCTAACCAAACGTATTTCGGCAGTT
This sequence comes from Mucilaginibacter sp., assembly GCA_051953515.1. GTDB lineage: Bacteria > Bacteroidota > Bacteroidia > Sphingobacteriales > Sphingobacteriaceae > Mucilaginibacter. The sequence continues at coordinate 505 of JBQCIS010000356.1, read as the reverse complement.
CGCTGGGGTGTTACTTATAACATCATTTGGGCCTGGATCATTACCATACCTGTTTCGGCTACCATTGCGGGCATTATTTTCGCCATCATGAAGCTTGCGGGCTGGGCTTAACGGATAATTTTCCCGCGGCTTAACTTTTCAACCAAAACAAAAACCCTTAACAGTTTTTGAACGTTAATTAGCAGATTTGTTTTTTTGAATTTGCTAAATTACGCCCATGAAAAAGTTATTGATGCTCTTCCCCGCTTTGCTTATTGCTTTTACCTTTCAGCATGTAAATGCGCAATCAAAACCTTCGGCGCTTGATATGGTTGGTGGTATAAAAGATGCCTTATTACAGGGCACTACCAAAAGCACCGAACAATTATCAGCTGTAAACGGCTTTTTAGGGAACGCGGCAGTTAAGATACTTTTCCCGCCCGAAGCTCAAAAAGCAGAAAAGACCCTGCGCAGCCTGGGCATTGGTAAACTGTGCGACCAGGTGATTGTATCTATGAATCGTGCA
>JBQCIS010000355.1:0-20142 GCA_051953515.1 Mucilaginibacter sp. | reverse complement strand
CGATCACCATCAGATCGCCTTTTTTAAACGCTGGATTGAGCGCTCCGCTGGCATTGGATACCAGCAGTGTTTTTATGCCCAGCATTTTCATTACCCGCACCGGGAAGGTGATCTGCTGCATATTATAGCCTTCGTAATAGTGCAGGCGGCCTTGCATGGCAACTACTTTTTTGCCGGCCAGCGTACCGAAAATAAGCTTGCCTGAGTGAAACTCGAGCGTTGAGATCGGGAAATCGGGGATGTTGCCATACATGAGCTGTTTCTCCACCTCAATTTCCCTTACCAGGCCACCGAGGCCCGTGCCTAAAATGATGCCTACCTCGGGTTCAAAGTCGTTGGTGCGGCTTTTAATGTACCGGGCGGTGTTCTGTATGCTGTCTAACATAGTTAGTAACCAAATTATTGAACTGTTGCTGCGCGTTATTTAAAAAACTGATGCCGATGGGAAGTACCAGCACCGGCAGTTGCGTAACGGCCTGCAATAAGTCGTGTTCCAATAAACGCTGCGCATCTTTTTCTGTTGTAATAATTACTTTATTTTTTGATGCACAGGAATTGAATTCTGCGGCAAGTTTAGCGATATTTTTTAAGGTAAAGCGATGATGATCGGGATAATTGTGATGAATGATGTGCTGCGTGCTCTTTTGGATATGCCGCACAAGCGTATTAGCATTCGCGATGCCCGTGAGCAGGAACACAGTAGTATGGCTATCCATTACCGCATCTGTAGTATTGCCATCCAGCGTTTTTAATGGCTGATAAGCAATAAAAGTGAAAAATATCTGCTGACCAGGATAAGGCTGTATCCGTTTAATGAATTTTTGGCGCTCATTATCCGAAAGCTGTTCCGGACATTTGCTAACTACCATAATATCCGCCCGTTTACGGCCGCTGAATGGCTCGCGGTAATTGCCTGCGGGCAACAGCAGGCGTGGTTGATCAATCTTGTTATAATCGAACAGCAAAATGCTAAAGCCAGGTTTTACGGCGCGATGCTGGTAAGCATCATCGAGGATAACGAGATCGTGATCCGTTTGCAGGTTTTTTATGCCAATTACCCTGGCCTCGCAAACGGCCACGGTGATATCGGGGAATTTGTGCGCGAACTGGGAGGGTTCGTCGCCTATTTGAGTAGCAGTGGCAGTAGCGGTGGCAATAAGATACCCTTTTGTTTCGCGGCCGTAGCCACGGCTTAGGGTAGCAAGTTTGTATTGATGCTTGAACAGGCGGATGAGATATTCCGTCATAGGGCTTTTACCTGCGCCGCCTACTTCGAGGTTGCCTACTGATATAACCGGAATTTCAGCCCTGTACGATTTAAAAATGCCCGCGTCATAGCAACGGTTACGGATAATAACGATCAATCCGTAAATAAGCGAGAACGGCAAAAGCAACAGGCGCAGGAATTGCATGGCGTAAAGATAGCGATTGATGTTTTGGTTTTTTTGAAGATTTTAACCACAGCGGGCGCTGAGAGTTACGCAGAGTGTTTGTGGGTGATGGGGTAAGTTTCAAGTTCTCCTCTAAAGAGAGGAACTTGAAAATATTATCATGAAAATCCTTTACTCCGGCGAACATGGTTCAGACAATCATGGTTCAAAACCTTCTGCCCAATATCACTTTAAATATGGATTTGTCAGTGCCTTCGGTAAAACCCCAGCCGTAGCCGGCGTTAAATTCCCAAATAGGGCTAAAGGTAAGGTCAGTTGCGATGAAAATTTGTTGCTGCTGCTCCTGCCATGGGTCATACTTAAAGAATGGGCCGTTGCTGCCATAATATTCGGGGCCGATGGCTACCACTTTGGTGATGTTATAGCTCACTTTTACGTTAGGCGAGAAAATGAGCCCGCGGTGCTCGTCGGGCCCCTTAAAGCTTTGATCAAGCGTTGGGTTGATGGCTACATACCATTTGCCCCAGGCTTTGTCGATGATCGGCCTGATCTCCAGGGTTTCGGTATTTGCTGAAAACTGCTCTTTCTGAAAGCCATACTCGACAGAAATACTTACGCCAACGGGCCAGTTCCAGCTTAGCGGCGCGGCAAAACGCGGCCGTATATGCGAGCCGACATAAGCTGTGCGCCCATTGTTACCGATAGAGTTAAATAAGTAAAAGCCGGTCTCGAACCAGGGCGTCCACCCGTGGGTTATTTCTATGGTTTCGTGCTCTACGTGATTAGTGGGCAATACGCCGTCTACAGTTGTTTTACTGCCGTTAAACGTGTAATTGCTGTGCAGTTCCACCATGGTATGTGCGGAATCCACTGTTTCAGAGCCGTAAACCTGTATTTCGTAGTTGTCCTGTGCTTTCAGCTTAAAACATAGCAAGACCAGCAGGATGAGGGGAAGTAAGCGTTTTGACATACCGGATAGATTGCTGACGCAAATTACTCCAAAAATCTGTAGCAAGCTTGTAGTAACAGGTAATTTACATTTTGTAGCTACGTAGTTATTTTGCTATTTTTCAATTATGAAACTTCTACTGACCTTCGCGCTTTTGTTTGCCTGTTTTACCGCCCTTGCTCAAACGGATGAAAAGCTCACCGCTCAACTTAATCAGCTGGTGCAAAACTTTCACGGGCAGGCGGGTATATACGTACATAACCTGAGAACCGGCAAAACGGTAACCATCAACGCAGATACGCTGTTCCCTACAGCGAGTTCCATCAAAGTAAGCATTTTATGCGGGTTGATGGATAAGATTGAAAAAGGCGATCTTAAATATCAGCAAAAGCTGGTGTTTCGCGATTCGCTGCGGTATGATACCGGCGATATCCTGGGGCAAATGCGCGATAAGGACACTATAGAATTAAGTAAGGTGGCCCTGCTGATGATCACCATGAGCGATAACACTGCCAGCGTTTGGCTGCAAAAGCTGGTGACAGGCGAATACATTAATAATTGGCTGGAACAGAACGGCTTTAAGTATTTGCGGGTGAACTCGCGTGTGAAAGGCCGCGAAAAGATATGGCGCACCTATGGCTGGGGCGTGAGCACGCCATATGAGATGTGCAGACTGTTTACCCTGATCAGTGAGGGTAAAGCGGTAAGCGCCGCCGCCAGCGAACGCATGTATCGTAACCTGTGCCATATCTATTGGGATGATAATGCACTGGAAGCTATTCCGCCATACGTGCAGGCGGCAAGCAAGCAGGGGTTTGTAGATGAAGCGCGCTCTGAAACGGTAATGGTGAACGCGCCGCATGGCGATTACGTGTTCAGTGTAATGACCAACCATGATAAAGACCACAGCTATGGCCATGATGCTGAGCCGAATGTGTTTATCCGCAATGTATCGGCGTTGCTATGGCACTATTTCGAGCCGAAGGATAAATGGCAACAGCCGGATGGGTATGATCAATTTATGAATAAAGATGATGAGTAGATGCAAGCCCTCTTTAAATCTCCTCCTGCAGGGGGAGATTTTTATCGTTTGCTGGTCTTATTTTTCGTAATACGAATCCATTATCTGAACATCGTTTGCCAGGTGCGAATAAAAAACGGAATGCAGCCATAACGTGTGCGTACTTAAAACCCTCAACGTATCATTTGTGGTAAACCCTCCCGGATTCAGTAATACGTTTTCTTGAAAAAATACATACGTAGACCCGCCTACCAAACTGTATTTCCATGGGCTTACAATCACCGGAACCAACTGCGGCGTTTTAGGGTAATTGTCGATATTAGGATAGTAATAATGATCGTACGACATGGTACAGCTGCCGTTGGAATAGAACTGGAGGTAATCTGAAGTGGTAAACGGTTTAGTGTAGGTGGTATCGTACTTTATTGTTCCGGCACTGTCGCCATATATTCGCAGTTTTGTTTCCTGCCATTTCCCGTCAATCTGAAGACCGGTCACCGGATGGTCTTTATGACAGGCTATAAAAGTTAATACAATGCCGCTAATGAGCAGCAATAAAGATTTAGATTTCATGGATGTAGAATTTAAGTTCGTTTAGGAAAAATTACGGCACTGATAAACAGAATGCTACAGTTGTACAAACTTATTTTATACCATGTTGCTATTTATACATTGGCGCATGAGCCTATAGTATTTCGTATCTTGCATTAACATTTGCACTACATCATGCCGTTAAAGAACATCACCCCGCACAACTGGCCCGAACTGGCTTTTGAAGACCTGAAAGACACGCTGGAAACTGTACAGCTATGGGCACAGATCATCGGAAAGGTACGCCTCGTAAAAACGCCGTGGATTAATCACAGCTGGCATGTTACGCTATATATCTCATCCCGCGGACTAACTACCGGCGTAATACCTTACGAGCGTGGTAATTTCCAGATCGACCTTGATCTTATCGAGCATCAGCTTGTTATCACTACCAGCAATGGCAGTAATGGGCATTTTGCATTGAAGGGATTGAGCGTTGCAGGTTTTTACAATGAACTATTCAAAAAGCTTTTGCTAATAGGTATTAAAGCTGAAATATATGCCAAACCCAATGAGATTGACCCTGCTATTCCCTTCGCCGAAGATGAAACGCATAAAACATACGATTCCATGCAGATGTACCGGTACTGGCAGGCTTTGGTAAATATCAACTCAGTATTTACCAAATTCAGGGCGGAGTTTACCGGTAAATGCAGCCCGGTACACCTGTTCTGGGGCGCGTTTGATCTGGCGGTTACCCGGTTTTCGGGCAGGACAGCACCGCCGCACCAGGGCAGCATGCCCAATATGCCGCAACGGGTAATGCAGGAAGCCTATTCGCACGAGGTGAGCAGCGCGGGTTTCTGGGGCGGCAGCGTGCAGTTTCCGCATCCGGCGTTTTACTCGTATTGTTATCCTACTCCGCCAGATTTCGGTATACAAAACATTGAACCGCCCGAAGCATTTTACAGTAACGAAATGGGCGAATATTTTCTGCTGTATGAGAATGTGCAGCGTTCTGATGATCCGGAAGGGATGCTGATGCAATTCCTGCGGTCAACTTATAAAGCTGCAGCGGTAACGGGTAAATGGGATGACGCCTTGTGCTGTGATTTGACGAGGTTTGAGAGGTAGGCTGCCTTATTTCAATACCTTTGCCAGAGTTAGATCAAGCTCCGATCCTCTTAAGCCAATGGCAACTATCTTGCCGTTTGGATCGATCAAATAATTTTGTGGGATCGCATCTATAGCATATAACTGCGCAGCATTGTTGTCCCAGCCTTTCAGGTCGCTTACTTGTGTCCAGGCCAGGTTATCTTTCTTTACAGCTTTCACCCAATTTTCTTTTTTCTCGTCTAACGATACTGACAGTATGGTAAAGTTGCGTTTGCCGAACTTCTGGAAAGCTGCAACAACAACCGGGTTTTCCTCACGGCACGGTCCGCACCAGCTTGCCCAAAAGTCAAGCAGTACGTATTTGCCTTTGTATGATGATAGACTTATCAATTTGCCCGATGTATCTGCTTGTGCAAAATCTGGCGCACTGTTGCCGATAACGAGTTGTTTAAGTATGTTGACCCTTTTTCTGAAAAATTTAACCTCGTCATTATTCCTGTTAGGGCCTGCCTCCGCATTTTTTAGTAGGCTGTCTGCCAATGGTGTATTACGTAGTGCCCCTAAAAAATAAGAGATTAGCCCCATAGCAGCATAACTATCAGGGTGGGTATTAATAAAATACTTAACTCTTACGATATCCTTGTTTACTAATGCTTGTTTTTGCGCCAACGCTGCTTTCAAAGCTATGCTGTCGCTGCTTTTCAAGGCTGCTTTTTCGGCACTATCAGCTAATTGATATTCCTTTTGATAAGGATTAGCCATTACCATCCGGTTTGCGTCTTTAAATACCGCGTTTTCTTTGGATCCGCTTATGTTTGCGGCCCAAAAGTTTTTTATGTCGCCATCTATTTTGATGTCGGCATTTTCTACTATAAGCCCTAATCCGCCCTGCACATTTTTTATTTCGATATAAGCAAAGCAAGGTTCGGTTACCACTCCGTGAAAAGAAAAATGGCCGCTGCTATCGGTAGCAGCAGAATCTTTAAAAGCCGATGTGCGGTAAAAGCTGGCGTCGCGCAGATATATGGTGGTACTTTTTGCTCCTTTTATCTGGCCGGTTATTGTATAGCCTTTGGTGTTTTGCGCAATGCTGAATAACGAACTGATGCTTAAAAAGGCAGTAATAATAAGGCTAAATAGGGTAGGTTTCATTTTGGATAAGGTTATGTTAGGTTTATTTTACCCGTTGCCTGTGGTGGCACGGACAACGGGTGTTTATTTGTATATGCTTACAACGGTATATTCCCGTGCTTTTTCTTCGGGTTATTCACCACCTTGTTCTCCAACATCTTAAATGCCGTGATCAGTTTCATACGCGTTACTTCCGGTATTATCACTTCATCAATAAAGCCACGTTCGGCAGCGCGGTAAGGGTTGGCGAATATTTCTGAATAGAGTTGTTCCATTTCGCGCCATTTGGCTTCCTTGTCCTCAGCGGTACTGATCTCCCGTTTAAAGATGATCTCGGCCGCGCCTTTGGCACCCATTACCGCTATTTCGGCAGTAGGCCAGGCAAAGTTCATGTCGGCGCCGATGTGCTTGCTATTCATCACATCATAAGCGCCACCATAGGCCTTGCGGGTAATCACGGTAATACGCGGCACTGTCGCTTCGCAAAAAGCATATAACAATTTGGCGCCGTTGGTAATAATGGCGTTCCATTCCTGGTCGGTGCCCGGTAAAAAGCCCGGTACATCTTCAAAAACCAGCAGAGGGATATTAAAGCTGTCGCAGAAACGTACAAAACGCGCGCCCTTTGTAGAGGAATGGATATCTAACACACCGGCCAGGAAAGCCGGCTGATTAGCCACAATACCAATGCTGCGGCCTGCCAGCCGCGCAAAGCCCACCACAATATTTTCGGCAAAATCCTTATGTACTTCCAGGAACGAATCCGCATCGATCACATGTGCGATTACCTCGCGGATATCATAAGGCTGCGACGCATTTTCGGGCATAATGGTGTTGAGCTCGGGGCGAAGTTCGTTCCCCGGCTGGTAAGGCAGGGCAGGAGCGTTGTCCTCGCAGTTCTGCGGCATGTAGCTCAACAGTTTTTTGATATGCTGAATGGCGTCTATCTCGTTGGCGCACGCAAAATGCGTAACGCCAGATTTGGTGGCATGGGTATCGGCGCCGCCCAGTTCTTCTGAAGTAACCGTTTCATGCGTTACGGTTTTTACCACGTTTGGCCCGGTGACGAACATGTACGAGGTGTTCTCCACCATCAAAATAAAATCGGTAATGGCCGGGGAGTACACCGCGCCACCCGCGCATGGGCCCATGATGGCAGATATTTGCGGCACCACACCGGACGCCATAGTGTTGCGGTAGAAAATATCGGCATAACCGCCTAATGATACCACACCTTCCTGTATACGCGCGCCGCCGGAGTCGTTTAAACCAACAACGGGTGCGCCGTTCTTCATGGCCAGGTCCATGATCTTGCAGATCTTTTCGGCATGAGTTTCAGATAATGATCCGCCGAAAACGGTAAAATCCTGCGAGAAAACGTAGGTGAGCCTGCCATTGATGGTGCCATAGCCGGTAACCACGCCGTCGCCCAGGTACTTTTCCTTCTCCATACCAAAATCAACGGAGCGGTGTGATACCAGCATCCCGATCTCCTGGAACGATCCTTCGTCCATCAAAAAATGGATCCGCTCACGTGCGGTCAGTTTACCTTTTTTGTGCTGGCTCTCTATACGGGCCTTGCCGCCGCCTAAAAGGGCCTCGGCTTGTTTTTGTTTGAGTAGTTTTATTTTATCGTCCACAATGAGATCGTTTGGCCGGACTATAGCTATATTGAAATACGACAGCCCGGATAATTGGTACCTAAGTGGCTAAAAATAGTAATTATCCGCCGAAAGCCGCGAAATTGTTTGGAGGCAATTGATAGCATTTGGTTTATGGCAGGATTGGCTATTTGATATAAACTTACGAAGCTTTTAAAACTTCGTAAGTTTCGGAGTAGAGGGCAAATCATTTGCACGGCAGTATAATTTATCAGCAACTCTTTATACATTTGCCGCAACACCAACCATTCTTTAAAATATGTGTGCTAAAACTTCCGATAGCGATCTCAGCTACCAGAACCTGCTTGCAGGCAACCAAAAATTTATCGAAAAATCGTTAAATGAAGACCCGGAGTTTTTTGAAAAGCTTGCTAAGGGCCAGAAACCTCCTGTATTATGGATAGGCTGTGCCGATAGCCGCGTGCCTGCCAACCAGATTACCAATACGCCGCCGGGCGAGGTTTTCGTGCACCGTAATATTGCCAATATGGTGATCCATTCAGACATGAACATGCTTTCGGTACTGGACTACGCGGTGAACGTATTGGAAGTGCAGCACGTAATTGTTACCGGCCACTATGGCTGCGGTGGCGTGGCTGCTGCCATGACTAACAAGCAGTTTGGCCTTATTGATAACTGGCTGCGCCATATTAAAGACGTTTACCGCCTGCATGCCGCAGAACTTGACGCCATTGAAGACGAAACGCAGCGTACTAACCGCTTTGTAGAATTCAACGTAATGGAAAACGTGTACAATCTCTGCAAAACCTCCATCGTACAAAACGCCTGGGCCAACGGTAAACAATTGGGTGTTCACGGCTGGGTGTATAGTATTGAAACCGGAATTATTACCGATTTGAAGCTGAGTACTTACGATAACGCTAAAATGGCGGAGGTATTTAGGTTTAAATAGTAGTTCATGGATCATAGATCATGGTAGCTGTGGGATGATTGGGGCGTTGCCGCATCCCGCGCTGAGGCCCTCGAAGCGGCCGGGCTTTTCGCTCATACGCCTGCAGGCATTGCGCTCCGGGCCGGTATCCGCTGCAATCCATAACGCTTCGCTTCATTATGCACACGACCCGGTGGACTCACCTGGTCGGTGCTGCGCTCGACCACCCTCTCTTCGCTGCGCGGAAAGAGGGTAGCTACAAAATTACACGGAGACATTTCGTAAAAAACTTATGGCTTTGCCCTCTTTGAGCGTAGCGATGAGAGAGGGCCGAACAGCGAAGCGCATTCGGGGTGAGTCAACCGGGTCGCGTGCATAATGAAGCGTGCAAAGCGAGGAGATTGCTTCGTCACCCCCAAACATACCCCCTGCGCTATTCCTCGCAATGACAATGTTTTATAAAAGAAAAGGCTTTCAATGTTCTAAACATTTGAAAGCCTTTTTGATATCGTAGAAGCCATGAACCATGAACTATGATCCATGAACTAAAAACCTATCCCAGGAACGGATACCTGTAATCCTTTGGCGGATCGAAAGTTTCTTTGATAGTTCTCGGCGATACCCAGCGCAGTAAGTTGATCATGGAACCAGCTTTGTCGTTAGTGCCAGAACCTCTTGCCCCGCCAAATGGCTGCTGGCCTACTACGGCACCGGTTGGCTTGTCGTTGATGTAGAAGTTGCCCGCCGAGTTGCGCAGTTCGTACGTTGCTTTACTGATAGCATACCTATCCTGCGAAATGATGGAACCGGTTAACGCGTAAGGCGATGTGGTATCCACTATTTTAAGCATCTCATCAAACTGATCGTCTTGGTACACATAAACGGATAATACCGGGCCGAATAGTTCTTCGCACATGGTTACATAGCGCGGATCGTCTACCTTAAGTACGGTTGGTTCAATAAACCAGCCTTTGCTCTTATCGTAATTGCCGCCTGCTACTATTTCAACGTTTTTATCGTTTTTAGCCGCGTCGATATAGCGGGTCAGTTTATTGAATGATGCTTCAGTGATCACCGCGTTGATGAAATTGCTGAAATCTTCCGTCGGGCCCATTTTAAACGAGGCGATATCGCGTTGCATTTTTTCTTTTACCGCCGGCCACAGCGAAGCAGGAATGTACGCCCTTGACGCTGCCGAACATTTCTGTCCCTGGTATTCGAAAGCACCACGAACCAGCGCGGTATTTACTACGTCGGCATCGGCGCTTGGGTGCACCATTACAAAATCTTTACCGCCTGTTTCGCCCACTATGCGCGGGTATGAACGGTATTTGTGTATGTTGGCCCCAATAGTTTGCCAGATGGTCTGGAAAACTTTGGTAGAACCGGTAAAATGGATACCTGCAAAATCAGGATGGTTAAAGACCACCTCCCCGGCAACCGGGCCGTCGACATAGATCAGGTTGATCACGCCATCGGGCAGACCGGCTTCTTTAAATACCTGCATAATTACGTTTGCGGCAAATATTTGAGGATAGGCTGGTTTCCAAACCACAACGTTGCCCATCATGGCGCATGACGATGGCAGGTTGCCTGCAATGGCTGTAAAGTTGAATGGTGTAAGTGCGAACACGAAGCCTTCCAGCGGGCGTTGTTCCACGCGGTTCCAAACACCCTTTGGGTTTATGGGGGGCTGCTGCTCGTATATCTCAGTCATGTAATGCACGTTGAAGCGAAGGAAGTCGATCAATTCACACGCCGAGTCGATCTCTGCCTGGTAGGCATTTTTCGACTGCCCCAGCATAGTTGCTGCATTAATGCGGGCGCGGTACGGCCCGGCAATCAGGTCGGCCGCTTTTAAAAAGATGGCTGCGCGCTGTTCCCATGGCAATGCTTCCCAATCGTGTTTGGCGGTCATTGCTGCATCAATGGCGGCTTTTACGGTCGAGGCATCTCCCTCAGGGAAAGTAGCCAGTAAGTGTTGATGATCATGCGGCGGGCGAATTTCGAGGCGTTTGCCTTCGTGAATTTCCTTGCCGCCAATGTACATGGGTATTTCCCAAACCTTGCTGCGTCCCTCATCAAGCGCGCCTTTGAGGGCGGCGCGTTCGGGGCTACCTGGCGCGTAATTTAATACGGGCTCATTCTGCGGTTGGGGTACCGCGAAAAATCCTTTAAGCATAATTGAAGTCAGTTAAAACGCTCAAATATAAGCATTGCGGTGGCATTTAACAGCTTTAGGTACGGGTAAATTACGTAGGCGTGATAAATGAGCCGGTTTATTTCAATTAATAAATTTAAACAAAACGGGAATATGTTTGTATGCATGCATTTTTTTGGAACAGTTTTAGACTCATCCTAACAAACAACACTTTTAAATTTTATGGAAACTTTTGTTTGTCTTATAGTAATTGCTTTGATTGGGTGCTGGGCGTTGGGCGTGGTGCCACCTTATAATACCAGGAACCAGGAAGATTGATTCTGCAAAAATAGTATCCATAATAACGGTCATTGCAGGCATTCAGATATCGCCTTCATTATATTTCAGTCATTTACACAGTCCGGAAAGAAAGCTGCAAAGCCAATCTTTACCGGGCTTTTTTTGTTTGGCGCAGAACTTTTTTGGAGCCGGTTCAAGCCGTATCTGTAAACGAATAATTGAAAACCTGCAATTACAACCGGGGCATTTGTTCCCCATGATGTGGAATATGACAGACGATAGATGGTTTTTAGCGGACCGGGTCTAAAAACGGCCTCTGTGTAATTGTATAGCGTAATATTTACAAAATTAAATGTTAAATAATAAACTATCAGTTTAGATTTTAGTTACATTAGCATACCTATACATACAGCTATGAAACTCAAACTATTTACCGCCGGTTTGCTGCTTATTGCTGCCGCGTCGGTACATGCGCAGGGCCTGCTTAAGGGCCAGGTGCGTGAGCGAGGAGGTAATCAAAAAATACCTAATGCCTTTATAAGGGATATCAATACCAATGTAATGACGCTGGTTGACAATAATGGCGATTTCAGTATCCGTACATCGCCCGGCCATACACTTATCATTACTTCGCCCGGGTATGTGAGCGATACCCTTTTTGTTACCGACATGATGCCTAAGAAGATAAACATGACGGTAATGAGCATCGCGTTGAAGCAGGTGAATATCAGCGCATCACGTAACGCGTTTAATCCGCGCGCGGAATATCCTGAGGTTTATGAGAAAAGTAAAGTATATGTGCTTTCGCCAAGCAGCTGGTTTGGTAAGGAAGCGCATGATGCCCGCCGCCTGAAACGCTATTTCCAGATGGAGCAGGAACAGGAAAAGGTGGACGAGACCTTTAATGCGGCCTATGTAAGCAGCCTTGTACCGCTGAAAGGACAGGCACTGGAAGATTTTATGACCATGTACCGTCCGAGTTACGATTTTATAAAGAACAACAATCGCGTGTCGATGGCGGTATATGTGAATGATTGCTATAAGAAATTTATGGCACTTCCGCCCGAAAAGCGTTCATTGCAACGGCTTACCAGCGAATAGAAATAGGAATTAAGGTACAAAATGAACGAGGCTGCTCAGTTGAGACAGCCTCGTTTGCTTATATGTGCCTGCAAGTTATAAAAACGAATAGGCATAATGCAATAGTTGTGCCGATAAATGAAATATTTTTAATTTTTAATTAAAAAATGAAGTTTATTCAAACTGTCTTAAATAAACCCTGCTGATGAGGTTAGCATAAGGAATATTGGCAGGTTGATTTAAACTGAACCACGGCGAGCCATTAGATTGCAGCAATTGAATATTCTGCGCCGGCATAAAGCTTTGTGCCAGCATAAATTGTTTCTGATGGGCGCTGTTCTCCACCACATCCATCACAATAAAACAATGGCCGGGCGAACCGCCGTGAATAAACACGTCGCCGGTTTTTAGTTCGGCAACATTGCTGACAGGATGCAGCTCTTTTTCGAGCGATAACGTTCCTGCATACATAAAAACCAGGTTCATATATTTCATAAAGGTTGGGTAGCTGTAGTCTTTTTTGGAAATGAGCACCCATTTATCATTGCGGTAGCGATAGCCATTGGCATAATGCAGGTAATCACACCTGAATCCACTTTCGAACTTAAAGCTAATGGCTGCATAGTTCTTCTTATGATACAGATATTCGCCGCGCAGGCGCATAACAGCATCGGCACATTGCTGTAAATCCTGCCGTCCAATACTCATGTCGATCACGGCGGCGGTGTAAGGGTCGGTTGCAGCGATCCGGCCGTCGTAAGTAAGTGTATGCGTCCCCGCGGGTTTAAGCGGAAGCTCTTGCAGCCATTCGCCAAAACTACCGGATTGTGGTTTTACCTGCGTGTAACCGGCAGGGGTTTTAAATCGCGCTAAGACGGTATCGGGTGATGGAGCCAGCAAGGGAAACAGCAGGCAAAGCAGGACAATAGGTGTTTTCATATTGTTAAGGTTTATAATAGCTCCGGACGGTACTCGAAGTGCATAGTATCGTAATGATACCATTTGCCACCCCAGATAAAACCGTATTTCTCAAACGTATCTACTATTAGTTGTGGTATTCGGTTATGATATTTTACCGGGGCGTTCTCGACGGTACAATTGCAGGCCCATTGCCAATAGTCGGAGTAGGCGGTATTGATGTCAATGGTCATGCCGAAGCTGTGCATGCTGGGCCGGTTGGTGCCTTTTATGTTGCGCCAGTTAAAAGTGCCGCCAATATTGGTGAGATATTTTTTCAGTTCGGGATGATTGTCCAGTTCCGCCGAGATCTTCAGCAGTTGCTTATCTACGCCGTTTACTTTGGTAACTACTATCTTTTGGCCAACCAGTTTCGGGCACCAGTTAATAGTGGTAAGATTACTTTCTACCTGCTTTTTGGTCGGGCCGTATACCTTCATAAAAAATGCCTCATTGCGTATCCTGCCGGGGTCGGAGTTGACAGCGGGTGCAGCTTTTACTTCACCTTCCGTATATTCCTGTTGAAACATGCCTTTCAAATCGGGATGATCAAGTAGTTGTTGCCAGCTTTTGTTTTTGATGCCGTCATCCCAGGTAAGTTTGGTGCCATCTTTAAAGATGATCTGGTTATTTGCGTAGCCGGAAATGAAAGCTGGATAGGCGTTGATAAGCTTTTGGGCAGCGGGGGGAATAGATTGAGCGAATACCTGGTTGATGATAAGCAAGAATATAATACCTAACCAAATCTTTTTCATTATCCCGATTAATAAGATACACTCCGCTCAATGTGCCCCGCTTACAGGAGCCAAGCTTTCGGCTTTGTGCATTTTGCTTTAAGCTCCAATACAATCTACATATTCCGCCTGTACTGCCCGCCAACTTCGTAAAGCGCATGGGTAATTTGCCCCAATGAGCAATATTTGCAAACTTCCATCAAACTATCGAAAATATTCTGACCGGAAGTGGCTTTGTTTTGCAGCTCCTTTAATAGTCCCGGTACAATAACTTCATTGCGTTGCTGGAATGCTTGCAGGTTGCCGATCTGCAATTGCTTTTCGGCTTCGGTTGCTCGAATCACTTCGCCAGGTGTAACGGTCGGTGAGCCTTTTTTGTTGAGGAAGGTATTCACGCCCACTATCGGGTATTCTCCGCTGTGTTTCAGCGATTCGTAATAAAGCGATTCCTCCTGAATTTTGCCGCGCTGGTACATTGTTTCCATCGCGCCAAGCACGCCGCCGCGGTCGTTAATAGCTTTAAATTCCGTCATAACGGCTTCTTCAACCAGGTCGGTCAGTTCTTCAATAATAAAGGAACCTTGTATCGGGTTTTCGTTTTTGGCGAGGCCCAATTCACGGTTGATGATCAACTGAATAGCCATTGCCCGCCGAACGGATTCTTCGGTAGGGGTGGTGATAGCTTCGTCGTAAGCATTGGTATGCAACGAGTTGCAGTTATCGTAAATAGCGTATAGCGCCTGCAGTGTGGTGCGGATATCGTTGAAGTCGATCTCCTGCGCATGTAGCGAGCGTCCGCTGGTTTGGATATGGTATTTAAGCTTCTGCGAGCGGTCGTTGCCTTTGTATTTGTTTTTGATGGCCTTCGCCCAGATGCGCCTTGCCACGCGGCCGATCACGGAATACTCCGGATCGATACCATTGGAGAAAAAGAACGACAGGTTCGGCGCAAAATCGTCAATATGCATGCCGCGGCTCAGGTAATATTCTACATACGTAAACCCGTTCGAGAGGGTGAACGCCAGCTGTGTGATAGGATTAGCCCCCGCCTCGGCAATATGGTAACCGGAAATGGATACGGAATAAAAATTCCGCACCTTGTTGGTAATGAAATATTGCTGTATATCACCCATCATGCGCAGCGCGAATTCGGTAGAGAAGATACAGGTGTTCTGCGCCTGGTCCTCCTTCAGAATATCCGCCTGTACCGTACCGCGAACGGTTGAGATGGCTTCGGCTTTTATTTTTTGGTAAATATCTGCGGGTAAAACCTGGTCACCGGTGAGGCCGAGGAGTTGAAGGCCGAGGCCGCTATTGCCATTTGGCAAGCCGCCATCATATCCGGGGCGTTTTAATCCTTTGTCGTCGTATAATTCTTTAAATTTTGCTTCAACTGTATGTTCCAATCCATGTTCGCGGATGTATTTTTCGCATTGCTGGTCGATAGCCGCATTCATGAAGAAGCCAAGCAGCATAGGCGCAGGGCCATTGATGGTCATGGACACGGAGGTTGACGGATTACACAAGTCAAAACCAGAATACAGCTTCTTAGCATCATCCAGCGTGGCAATGCTTACGCCCGCGTTGCCTATTTTGCCGTATATATCCGGGCGGGTATGCGGGTCTTCGCCATAAAGCGTTACCGAATCAAAGGCGGTGCTTAACCTTATGGCAGGCTGACCTAATGACACATAGTGGAAGCGCTTGTTGGTACGTTCGGGGCCGCCTTCGCCGGCAAACATGCGGGTTGGGTCTTCACCTTCACGCTTGAGCGGGAAAACGCCTGCGGTATAAGGAAACTCGCCCGGTAGGTTTTCGGTAAGCAGCCAGCGTAATATATCGCCCCAGGCTTCGTACTTCGGCAGGGCTATTTTGGGCACTTTCAGTCCTGAAAGCGAGGTGTATTTTAATGGCTGACGGATTTCTTTATTCCTCACTTTATACACAAAATCATCGGCTTTGTATTTGGCGACGATAGCGGGCCATTCGTCCAGCAGTCGCTTGCATTCGCGATGCAGTTTGGATTCGAAATGCTTGTAAATATCGTGTAGAGAGGCAATACTTTGCGTCTCTTTATGCGTATCGTTGGGAGACGCAAGGCGCTGCGTCTCTACAATGTTGATCGTGCCGTTTAGCTGGAATAATTTCTGCGCGATGGTGCATTGTTCATTTACCCAATCGGCGTATGATTGGCTGCTTTCCACTATTTCGGCGAGGTAGCGTACGCGATCGGGAGGGATGATGAAATTTTCGGTATGAGACGCAATGTTTTGCGTCTCTACGATACTGTTTTGCAACCCTAATTTTTTCGCTATAGCATTATACAGCGCATTCATACCTTCGTCATTAAACTGCGAAGCCATAGTGCCGAAGATTGGCAGCTCAGTATCCTGCGCGGTAAATAATTTATGATTGCGTTTGTATTGTTTGCGTACGTCGCGCAGGGCATCCTGTGCGCCGCGTTTGTCGAATTTGTTTAGGGCAACTACATCGGCAAAGTCAAGCATGTCAATCTTTTCCAGCTGCGTTGCCGCACCGAACTCAGGCGTCATGACATAAAGCGATACATCGCAATAATCGGTGATCATGGTATCGCTTTGCCCAATGCCGCTGGTTTCCACAATGATAAGATCGAAGCCTGCCGCCTTACAGATGTCAATAGCTTCCTGAACGTTACCGCTCAATGCCAGGTTTGCCTGCCGAGTGGCCAGCGAGCGCATATAAACGCGCGGCGAGTTAATGGCGTTCATCCGTATCCTGTCGCCCAGTAAAGCACCGCCGGTTTTGCGTTTGGATGGATCTATAGAAATAATTGCTACGGTTTTATCGGTTTGGCGCAGAAAACGCCGCACCAGTTCATCAACAACTGTTGACTTGCCTGCGCCGTCTGTACCGGTGATGCCGAGGACAGCAGCCCCATCAGCTCCCTCTAAATCTCCCCCGGTAGGGGAGACTTCTTTTAAAGCCCTCCCTTCCGGGGAGGGTTTGGGTGGGGCTGGTTTGGCTGCGTCTGATAGTGTTATCATCGCACCGATGCTCAGGCTGTCCTTATCTTTCAGGTGTTTCAGTTCACCATTGAGTTGCGTGCGTGTTGGATGGTCGCACTGGCGCAGCATGTCGTTGATCATGCCCTGCAGGCCCATCTCGCGACCGTCATCGGGCGAGTAGATGCGGGCTATGCCATAGGCGTGCAGCTCTTTTATCTCGGTGGGCAATATCACTCCGCCGCCGCCGCCGAATATTTTGATGTTGCCGGCGCCGCGCTCCTGCAGCAGGTCGTACATATATTTAAAATACTCCATGTGGCCGCCCTGGTAGCTGGTAACGGCTATGCCCTGCACATCCTCCTGTATGGCGCATTCTACCACTTCCAGCGCGCTGCGGTTGTGGCCAAGGTGTATTACTTCGGCGCCGCTCGACTGCAAAATGCGGCGCATTATGTTAATGGTCGCATCGTGACCGTCAAACAATGAGGCAGCCGTTACAAAACGTATCTTGTATTTTGCGTGGTAAACAGCGGTTTCCATAATAATAATTGGTGACACAAAGATAGCATTTTTAAGTAGCGGAAAGGGCTGCGGAACAGATGGAAAAGCTTTAATAGCTTGCAGTATTTTAGCATTAATTAATGTAATTGCCTTTATCGAAACAATGCCAGGCTCGTAACTGTTTCAATATGAAATAGCTGCGTTATGAAAATCATCAAATCAATCATACTGAGTATTTGCATTGTTACGGCTTTTGCGGCATGCAAGGGCAATAAGAATGCATCCGGCTCAGATACCGTTAAGGATACCACGCTCGCCAAAGCAGCAGATACCGTAAATAAGAGCATTCCGGCACCGGCGGCAACCGGTCCAAAGGGGCATGTAGATTCTGTGACGAAAAAGTAAGCGCTTATTATCCAGCGGTAAAATGCCTATCTTTGCGCCATGCAAACGGCGCAAATAAACCAACCATCCATTCAATTACCGGCGAAAGGTTATAATAACTATGGACCGTGGCTGCGTGAGAAATATAACGGACAACGGGTTTATAAGGTGATTGTTGATGGCGGTTTTACCTGCCCCAACCGCGATGGCTCAAAAGGGTATGGCGGCTGCACCTATTGCAATGTAGATTCTTTCACGCCGGAATTATCACGCAAGATGCCTTCACTTCGTGAGCAGGTAATCAGCGGGATGGAACGCGCCCGTAAGGATTACAAGGCTGAAAAGTTTATTATTTATTTTCAGCCTAATACCAATACCTACGCCCCGGCGCATTATTTGAAAATGATGTACGACGAGGCATTGAGCTATAATACGGAAGATATTGTAGGACTAAGCATTGGTACGCGCCCGGATTGCATCGATGCAGAAAAGATTGCCCTGCTGGAAAGCTATACCGACGGGTTTGATGTTGACCTGGAGATGGGTATGGAATCTATCTACAACGATACGCTGCTGCGCATAAACCGTGGTTGCTTGCACGATGACCTGCTGAAAGCGCTTGAACTGGTGAAGGACAGCAAGCTGGATATTTGCGTGCATACCATTTTCGGCTTTCCATGGGAAACACGAGAAATGATGCTGCGCTACGCGGATGAGATCAACCGTCACCCGCAGATAAAGTTTACAAAGCTGCACCATCTGCACATTGTGGAAGGCAGCGTAATGGGGGTGAAATATAAACGAGAGCCGTTCAAACTTTTTTCACTACAGGAATACACCGATTTCCTTTGCGAATTTATCCCGCTGCTTCGCCCGGATGTAATCATTCAGCGCCTGTTTGGCTTGAGCGAC
Organism: Mucilaginibacter sp.; assembly: GCA_051953515.1. Classification (GTDB taxonomy): domain Bacteria; phylum Bacteroidota; class Bacteroidia; order Sphingobacteriales; family Sphingobacteriaceae; genus Mucilaginibacter. The sequence goes on along the minus strand of JBQCIS010000355.1, from coordinate 1,455 downwards.
CGTGAGCTGCTTATTGCACCGAACTGGGGTTTGAAGAAATCAGAGATACAACACTATATCGACCAAACCTTGCTGGATAGAGGCGTAGTGCAGGGGAGTGCTTATTCAGTTGGTAGTTTGCAGTAGCAGTTGGCAGAGTGGCTTGTTGGTGAAAACACCAACAAAGGCAAGAAAAATAATAGGAAGGGTGTTATGCTAAGGTTCTCGAAGCATGCGGGCAAGGGCCTTAACGCACACCCTTCGAATGCCTCAGGTCGACACCCTTTTCTTGTCGTTTGTTTATAATTACTTCATCACCCAAACGTTATCCTTCTTATTCACATCCGGATCATACGTGCTGCCTAAAACCAGTTTGTCTATTGCTTTTTTTGCAGTGAACTCCAGTTTACAGGTTTTAGCGCCGTTTTTCCATACGGCTATGCTTTTGTGGAGCTTTTTGGTGGTGCCGTCTTTATAATTGACAGTCAGGTCTACAGGTACGGGTTTGATGCCTACATTGGTGATGATGACGGTGTATTTGCCCGCAGTATTGTTTACCTTACTAATGGCCTGATCAGGAAAGCCGCTGTCGAAATACCAGGCTTTCCAGAACCAATTCATGTTAACGCCGGAGCCGGTGTTCATGCAGTTAAAAAAGTCGTAGGGCATAGGGTGTTTTCCGTGCCAGTTTTTGATATATTAATGCAGCGCTTTGGTAAATAATTCATTGCCCAGCATATCGCGTACATAGTAGTAGCCCATGGCGGGTTTAGGGTAGCTATTGGTAAAGCCTGATACACCGCCTAAGTTTGGGGTTGGCGTCATTATCGGCTGGTCGTCCTCATTCCCCGCATCCCGGTTATAAGCGTCCATGCCGTAATAATCTACAATGCTGTGATCGATGATCGGGCTGATCACCCATTCGCCGATAGTTGCCCAGCCTTCATCCATCCAGCCATATTTGGTTTCGTTCACGCCCATGTAAAACGGAAACATGGTGTGAAAAATCTCATGATCTGTCAGTTCTATGTCCTCATCTGTTTTTTCCAGCGGGTTATCGTTCACCATCATTGGGTATTCCATCTGGTCGAGGCCATCGAAAACTGTCTCATGCGGATATGGGTACGGCCATTTGGGGAAGGTATAGCTCATCGCTTCTACCGTTTTGCGGGCGTAGCCGATCACGTTATAATAGCTTTTATGGGCAGGGTTAAATACGGCGTCTACACGTGTACGGCGTTTGGTTACCGGGTCGACCACAAGGCTGGTGGATTGCCAGATATAATGGTTGCTGATAGCTAAAGCAAGGTCAGTAACGCTGTCGGCCTCAACTTTCCAGGTATGTGTATTACCCGGCGTGGTTACGGTACCGTTTTTCAGGTCGTCGGTTGTAATTACTTCGGTAACGCCATCGGTGTTCCCGGCTTTTGAAAGCCGCGAAATGATCTGTGGGTTATAAACCTCCGAAGCGTTTTT
>JBQCIS010000354.1:0-4995 GCA_051953515.1 Mucilaginibacter sp. | reverse complement strand
CCCACGAATTGCCCAGTAAATAAAAGTTAGTGCTATCCAGGTTCAGCGCCTGTCGTACCTGTTCAACTTCTTCTACAAATCGCGGCGTTGTCCACAGGCTGCTGTCTTTCGGTTGGTCGCTGTAGTAGGAGCCAAGCTGATCATATTCTATCATTTCAAAACCTTCTTTCGGAAAGAAGCTTTCAAAGCATTCCATGTATTCATGCGTCATGGCAGGACCGCCATGAAGGAGTAACACCTTTATACGTGGATTGGTACCAAAGCGCTTTGTCCATACTTTGAATTTGCCCACAGGCGTTTGAATAGTAACCATTTTAATGCCCGCCACCTGTACACCCGAATCAACCGGAGCGAAGTACTCGGCAACTGTAGGGCCTTTTTGATGGGAGCATGCGCTGATAAGGGCTGTAAAGCTAATCAGTAACAGATAAGTGAGCTTTTTCATGATACGAATTTTGTAGAACGAATATAATCATATCTAATATCAATATTGGAGTTAATTAACCGCAGAGGGCACGGAGGTTTACACAGAAATTATTTATAATATACTCTTTGCGATTAAGAGTTAATTCCTGATTTGTCATTGCGAGGCTTCTGTAGGGTTTGTGCGCATTTCCAGGACTGTTCCTCGCAATGGCAGTTTTGACCATCATGTAAATCCTTCAATCTCAAAATCATGGTTCAGACAATTTCGCGTTAGGGATAGTAGCGGATACCGGCCTTGTGGCTAATGCCTGTGCAGTATGAGCGGATAGCCCGGGCCGTAGGCAACGCCCCAATAATATCAATCTTTTTTCGCTTCTTTTTCCTGCTGATTCTTTTCCAAAATAACTTGCATATCTTCTTTATAGATCGAAAGCACTATCTCGATGTTTAGTTCAGCACATAATTTGATCAGGGCTTTGGTAAAGTAAAATGTTTGCATCAGCTTGTGCTCATTAATAGCCGAATTGATGCCAAAATCTATTACCGCGTAATCAATATCAGGTGTGGATGCGATGATCATCAGGTTGTTTTTATACTCGGTTAAAAACTGTATAGTGTCTGCTATTTGGCCTTTAAAATCATCAAAATCAGCCTCGCTTGTTGCAATAGAACCACCTGAGTGTTCATTTCTTCGCTTCGACGATTTTACTTTCGGTTCGCCTTTGTAATATTTTCTGAATCCCGGCATTGTTGTTTTTTCTACAAAAGCGTCAACATCAAAATTTTCGCCCGATATTCTCAACATGCAACTCATAATATATTTTGTGATAGCTGATCTAACTTGTTAATTCAATGTCGAAATTTACATAATTACATAATTAAGAGTTCCTAAAATCTGCATATTTGCAACTGTACGTCTGTTTATACAATACCATGATCCATAAAAAAACAAGAAAATACATACCTGCCAACCTCGAAATGAAATGGGAGGTGCTTGAACCGATTTTTATTGAACTGCGCGACCGCAAGATCAGTTCTTCCGCCGAACTGGAGCAATGGCTGCGCGACCGCAGCGAACTGGAAGCTGCCATTGAGGAGGATTTCGCCTGGCGCTATATCCGCATGACCTGCGATACTGCCAGCGAAGAGTTATTGCAGAAATTCCAATATTTTGCTACCGAGATAGAACCTAAAATTGCGCCCTACAGCAATGACATGAACAAAAAACTGGTGGCCAGCCCATACGTTGACAAACTGGATGCTGAGAAATTTTTTATTTACCTGCGTGGTGTCAAGAAGTCGCTGGAATTGTTCAGGGAGGAGAATATCCCGCTGTTTACCGAGATACAGGTAGAGCAACAAAAGTACCAGGGCATTAGCGGAGCCATGTCGGTTCATATTGATGATAAAGAATATACCCTTGAACAGGCTTCGGTATTCTTAAAAGATACCAACCGCGTTAAGCGCCAGGATGTTTGGGAGAAGATAACCGAACGCCGGTTGCAGGATAAGGAAACGCTGGATAAACTATTTGATCACCTGCGCAAGTTGCGTCACAAAGTGGCGTTGAATGCCGGTTTCGAAAACTTCAGAGACTATATGTTCCAGGCACTGGGCCGTTTTGATTATACGCCGCAGGATTGCTATGCTTTCCATGAGGCGATTGAAAAGGAAATTGTACCTATACTTAGGGAAAGAGCTGCTGAGCGAAAACAAGCGTTAGATGTGGGCACACTTCGCCCCTGGGATATGGATGTGGATATTACCGGCAAACCGGCGCTGAAACCATTTCATGACGGTAAGCAATTGATCGAGAAATCGATACAATGCTTTGCCAATATTAACCGCTATTTAGGCGAACGCCTGGAGATTATGAAGGATAACCACCTGTTCGACGTGGAAAGCCGCAAAGGCAAAGCGCCGGGCGGCTACAATTACCCGCTTGCAGAAACCGGCGCACCCTTTATTTTCATGAACTCGGCCAACACCTTCCGCGACCTGACCACAATGGTGCATGAGGGCGGGCACGCGGTACATACCTTTCTTACTGCTGATCTGGAACTGAACGATTTTAAACATTGCCCGAGCGAAGTTGCCGAGCTGGCTTCCATGAGCATGGAACTGATCAGCATGGATAACTGGGACGTGTATTTTGACAATCCTGAAGATTTGAAACGCGCCAAACGCGATCAGCTTTCGGATGTGTTGAAAACATTGCCATGGGTGGCTGTTGTCGACCAGTTCCAACACTGGATATACACTAATCCCGACCATACCGATGCACAACGCCGGGATGCCTGGGTACAGATATACAGCGACTTCGGCGGCGGCTTTGCCGACTGGGACGGATTAGAAGAAGCTCGCGCCAATATGTGGCAAAAACAACTGCATATATTCGAGGTGCCATTTTATTATATTGAGTACGGAATGGCGCAGCTTGGCGCAATTGCCGTTTGGAAAAACTACAAGGAAAACCCCGAAAAGGGCCTTGCACAATACCTTGATGCCCTGAAGTTGGGTTACACTAAAACTATTAAGGAGATTTATGCTACGGCGGGTATTAAATTTGATTTCAGCGCAGGTTATGTAAAAGAACTTGCCGCCTTTGTAAAAAGCGAGCTGGAGAAGTTGTAAAAAAGCAGCAGTTTTTAGTGGCAGTAGCAGTGGCATAAGAAATGATACATTCACTTCCGAAGTTTTTAAAAACTTCGGAAGTTTGCATTTCCATTATCTTTATTGCTATTAAACCTGTAACCATGAATTTATTCGCGAAAAATTTAAGAACACTTGTCGCGTTATGCCTTTTGTTGAGCTTTTCTTTTGTCACTAAAGCTCAAAATCCCAGGTTTCATGTCATAGCCTTTTACACCGCCAGGAACGACCTGGCGCATATCAGCTTTGTGCATGAGGCTAATCGCAGGTTCCCTGAGCTCGCCAGGCAGTACAACTTTACTTATGATTCAACCTCCAATTGGAGTAACCTGAATGCCGGTTTCCTGTCGCATTACCAGGTGGTAATATTCTTAGATACCCGGCCTGAAGATCCTGCACAGCGTGCAGCCTTTCAAAAATACATGGAGAATGGCGGGGGCTGGATGGGTTTCCATTTTTCGGCATTTGCATTAACACCGTCGGGCTATCCACAAAATTGGGACTGGTATCACAATACCTTCCTTGGCTCGGGGCAGTATGTGAGCAATACCTGGCGGCCTACCTCTGCTATTTTGCGGGTGGAAGACCGCGAGCATCCGGTTACTAAGCATATACCCACAACCTTCAGATCGGCTCCCAACGAATGGTATCGCTGGGAATACGATCTGCGTAAGAATCCTGATATCACCATACTTTGCTCTATCGATTCAACCAGTTTCCCGTTAGGTACGGGCCCTAAACAAAGTGAAATATGGCATAACGGTTATTATCCGGTTGTTTGGACAAATAAGAACTATAAAATGATCTATTTTAACATGGGGCATAACGATATCGACTATGAACATCATACCAATAAGGAGCTTTCGCAAACTTTTGACAGCCAGGCAGAAACAAAACTGATTGTAAATGCGCTTATTTGGTTAGGGACGGGTAAAAACACGCCCCAATAAATGCTAAAGTTGTAAGAAGGTTATTACAGAAGGCGATATTTTAATCTTATATATTAATATTATTTCCTCTTAATTATATATTATTTTTTACTGGATAATTTTCGCCATTTTTTGAATTGTATAGTAGATTTTTTGTAAAAAATGCAGCAAAGTATGAGTTTGCCGGTTAAATATCTTGTAATAAATACTGTAATAGTTTATATTTGTAGCTTCATATTATGAGTAAGTTCCTATACTTACTTATTGTGATAAGGTTTAGGTTTAAGCCTCCGAGCAGCGAGTGCAAGGGGGCTTTATTTTTGCCTGTACTTTTCGTAAAATACAAACAACAGCTTCATTTTTTCATTCGCCGGAATTTTTGCATCTTTGCGCTGTGAAACGTTGGGGTACTGAGTTAGAGTCCCGGCGGAATCACATAAAATAAACGGTCTCATAGCTCAGCTGGATAGAGCAACTGCCTTCTAAGCAGTAGGTCTCAGGTTCGAATCCTGATGGGATCACCCTTAGGGGCAACACAGCATAGCTGGTTGTCCCTTTTTTGTTTATACACACTTCTCCAAAAGCTTTATTTAGAGTAAGTCTCCGGTTTGCATACTACTTAAAATGAGAGGTTCTCTCATTTTAAGAGAGTATTGATCTTTTTATATCCTCCTATTTTCTTGTGGATTTGTGCGTAACTATTTGAAAAATAAATAGTTATAATAAAATTCCTTTCCAGGCGACTTTCTGGCGCTCATTTTGGCATGGTCCGGTCAAAAATGAAAATCATGTCGAATCGATTTGTTGCGCCAAGGCGGACTATGTCAAAAGACAAACGCAAAATTCTGATCAAAGATATCTTCATTATCGCCTTTGCCTGGCTTATGGCCGCGGCAGCAGTATATATAGTATACCTAAAAATTAAATACCTGTATCATTAATTCAATCATTATGCTCACACTAACCCTGGTCGTAGCCATGCTTGCAT
>JBQCIS010000353.1:0-10954 GCA_051953515.1 Mucilaginibacter sp. | reverse complement strand
GCCACTGCTACTAAAAAACTTAATATTTACCCGCCAGTTCTTTAGCAACTTTTTCAAGTGTGCCGGTAATGTTGTCATCCAGTTTGCCTGCTTTAAGGGCAGCCAATACATCAGGATAACGCTCTTGCAACTGGTCGGTATATTCTTTTTCGAATTCTTTGATCTTGTTTACAGGTACGTTACGCATCAGGTTTTTAGTGCCTGCGTAAACTATCGCAACCTGTTTTTCAACAGTTACCGGTGAGTACTGGCCCTGTTTCAGGATCTCCACGTTACGTGCGCCTTTGTCCAGTACGTTTTTGGTTGAAGCGTCGAGGTCAGAACCGAATTTAGAGAAGGCCTCTAACTCGCGGTACTGTGCCTGGTCGAGCTTTAAGGTACCTGCAACTTTCTTCATTGATTTGATCTGCGCGTTACCACCCACACGTGATACTGAGATACCTACGTTGATAGCCGGACGAACACCTGCGTTGAACAGGTTCGATTCCAGGAATATCTGGCCATCGGTAATAGAGATTACGTTGGTTGGGATATATGCAGATACGTCACCTGCCTGTGTTTCGATGATCGGAAGCGCGGTTAATGAACCACCACCTTTAACGATGCCTTTGATCGATTCAGGAAGGTCATTCATCGCCTGTGCGATAGAATCGTTCGAGTTGATCTTGGCGGCACGCTCCAGCAAACGGCTATGCAGGTAGAATACGTCACCCGGATAAGCCTCGCGGCCCGGTGGACGACGCAGCAACAATGATACTTCGCGGTAAGCAACAGCCTGTTTTGACAAATCGTCATAAACGATCAAAGCCGGACGTCCTGTATCACGGAAAAACTCGCCGATAGCAGCACCCGCAAATGGCGCGAAGAACTGCATTGGAGCAGGGTCAGATGCATTTGCAGCAACGATGATTGAGTACTGCATAGCGCCGTTCTCTTCCAGTGTACGAACGATGTTCGCAACGGTTGATGCTTTCTGGCCGCAAGCCACATATATACAATATACCGGTTTACCGGCTTCGTAAAATTCTTTCTGGTTGATGATGGTATCGATACAAACCGCGGTTTTGCCCGTCTGGCGGTCGCCGATAACCAGCTCACGCTGGCCGCGGCCTACAGGAATCATCGCGTCAATAGCTTTGATACCGGTTTGCAATGGTTCAGTTACCGGCTGGCGGAAAATAACACCAGGCGCTTTACGCTCGATAGGCATTTCGTAGGTTTGACCACTGATAGGGCCTTTACCGTCGATAGGTTCGCCCAGTGTGTTTACCACACGGCCAAGCATGCCTTCGCCTACGTTAAGAGAAGCGATCTTGCTGGTACGTTTTACTGTGTCGCCTTCTTTAATGTTGTCTGAAGGGCCTAACAATACCACACCAACGTTATCTTCTTCCAGGTTAAGTACTATACCCTGCAAACCGGTTGCAAATTCAACCAACTCACCTGATTGTACTTTGGTTAACCCGTAAACACGGGCAATACCGTCGCCAACCTGCAGTACGGTACCTACTTCTTCTAATTCAGATTCTGACTTAAAGCCCGCCAATTGCTGACGCAATATTGCCGATACTTCATCTGGTCTTACCTCTACCATTTTTTGAATTTTTATTTTAGAGTTTACTTTTTACTTATTTAGCTACGCCTTGCGCAAATTCTTTTTTCAGTTTTGCCAGGCTTCCGGCAATACTGGTATCTATCTGTTTATCGCCAACGGTGATTACAAAACCACCTATCAGGGCCGGATCAACCTTAGCCGTCAGTTTAACCTGGCCTTTGGTTGATGCTTCAATATCAGCAACAATTGTTTTTTTGTTTGCTTCTGAAAGCGGCGCTGCTGATACTACAGTAGCTTTCACAATATTCTTTTTAATATCATACAGGTTGATGTACTCGTTTGCTGCTGCCTGGAGTACTTCCGCACGACCTTTATTGATCATGATATTAAAGAACCCAATGGTTATCTTGTTTACTTTACCGCCGAATAGCCCGTCGAGTATATTTACCTTTTTATCGTGGTAAATAATAGGGTTGCTCAATACCGCAGCTAATTGCGGGTTTGCCTTCAGCGTGCTCAGGAAAAACTCCATATCCTTGTTCACCGCTTCGAGGGAGTTTTGCTCCTCGGCAAGGCCGATCAATGATTTGGCGTATCGTATTGCTACTGTTATTTCTGACATATCTTGTATAGATATGAGATTTGAGATTTGAGATGTGAGATTGAAACCATCATAAAGTCTCAAATCTCAAATCTCATGTCTCATATCTCTTTTATAATTTCACTTCCTTTAATAGTTCAGCAACCAGGTCGTCCTGCTTTTTAGCATCTTCAAACTGTTTGCGGAGTACTTTCTCAGCGATTTCAAGCGACAATTGGCCTACCTGATCTTTGATAGTTGCAAGGGCAATTGCCTTCTGGCTGTTGATCTCGATACGGGCCTGCTCCATCAATTTGGCAGCTTCTTCCTGCGCACCGCCTTTTGCATCAGCAATGATCTGATTTTTTACCTTGCGTGCTTCCTGCAGTATGGCATCGCGTTCGGCACGTGCCTGTTTCAGCAGGTCTTCGTTCTCGCCGCTAATGCGGGCCATTTCAGCCCTTAACGCGTCAGCTTTCAATAATGCTGATTCAATTGAATACTCGCGGTCTTTAACAGCTTTTAAAATAGGTTTCCAGGCGAATTTTGCCAGTAAGAACAAAAATATCAGGAACGATAAGGTTGTCCAGACAACTAAGCCAATTTCGGGGGTTACTAACTCCATAGTATCTCTCTTTGTATATAATTTCGTCTTTAAGTCAAATTAAAAATAATCCCGGAGCCAACCGCTGCCGGGATATTTTGTTTTTAGCCAAGCATGGCAACAACCACCGCGAAAAGTGCAACACCTTCAACAAGGGCCGCAGCGATGATCATGTTTGTTTGGATTTTGGAAGCAGCTTCTGGCTGGCGGGCAATACCCTCAACAGCTTTACCGCCGATCTGGCCGATACCGATACCAGCACCGATAACAGCTAAACCTGCGCCAAGTGTTCCAATTTTACCAATTACTCCTGCTGCAGCAGCAGCCTGGGCAAGTGTTCCGATCATTCCTGTCATTGTTTTGATGAATTTATATATGTGTAAAATTAAATTTCTACGTGATGGTCATGGTGCTCTTCAGTAGCCATGCCGATAAATAATGCTGCAAGCATTGTAAAAATATACGCCTGAAGGAAAGCAACCAGTAACTCGATGCAGTCCATAAATACCACAAACAATACAGATGCCGGTGATACCGCAAGCGATTTGAAAATAAAAATAAGCGATATAAGGCTTAAGGCTACGATGTGCCCTGCAGACATGTTTGCGAACAAACGTATCATTAACGCGAATGGCTTTGAGATGATACCGATCAATTCAACCGGCACCATGATGATGTACAGCCACAGCGGAATATCTGGTGCGAAAATGTGTTTCCAGTAATATTTGTTACCGTTTACGTTAACGGTTATCAATACAATAAGCGCCAGCGATAAAGTTACCGCAATGTTACCGGTAAGGTTGTAACCTCCCGGCATAAATGGCACCAGGCCAAGCAGGTTATTGATAAGGATAAAGAAGAACAGCGTTAACAGCAAAGAGATGAACTTTGGATATTTAACACCAATGTTTGGTAATGCAATATCGTCGCGAACGAAAATGACCATCGGCTCGATAATGGATTGCAGGCCCTTTGGCGCTTTGCCATCACGTTTTTTATACGCTTTTGCTACGCTGAAGAAAATAACGATCAGTATTAACATACTTAGCCACATGCTTACAACGTTGCGGGTGATGGAAAAATCCCACACTTTAACACTTTCGTCAACTTTGCCGCTGGCGTCAAGCGCTTTTATGTGTTTCTCAACTATTTTATAGCTGTAATTGCCCTGGTAAACGGCATCTTCTGCCAAATGCTCTGAAGAAAATACCTCAAGGCCTTTGTTGGTGAAAATAATAACCGGTAAAGGCAGTTTTGCTTCGTGTACAAATGGTAAAGTGACAGGATAGAAATGAGAATCGCCGATGTGCTCAAAGATGGCAACTTTCGGATCATAAGGTTTCGAGGTATCTGCGGCGGCTTTGGTTTGTGCCGATACAAGTGATGGCAAACCAGCAATTGTTAGAAAAAACGCGCAAAACAGGAAATTTCTAAAAGTTTTTGAGTTCAAAATCGTGTTGTTCAACATTTAAAATGAAGTTTTCTACCCTGAATTTTTGTGCCGCAAGTTACGCAACAAAACATAAACTTCAAAGGCTGTATTTAATAGATATATATATAAGAAATCGACAGGAAAAACCGACTTATTAATCTTATTATTTCGCAAAAAGATGAATATGAAGATGAAACATGCCAATATTTTTACAGTGGTGGCGCCAAGAAAAGCCTGGGCGAAATAATCAGGGTTTTTATGGTAAACAATAACCATAGCCATTAAAACCAACAGGGTAAGAATGCTCATGAAAGCAAAAAGCGACCAGAAACTTCCATCAATAAGGCTCCCATTGCCGGTTTGCTGCAATACCACCGGCGGGATAGCGATAGCTACCGTGAAAATGATGAAATATATTATCGTTGCAGATACTTTCATTATGCGTTTTTGCAGGGCGCAAAGGTAGTAAAAATAATGAAGTACTTTAGCAACGATTTGCAGTATTTTAACTACATCGAATTCGTGAGTGTTTGAACAACGGAAACTACTCTCTTACAGCTCTTATAACGGTGTATAATGCAATGAAAACACCTGCCAGCGCCAGTACTGCTGTTACCCAGTGAGTGGTATGATGGGCAGACTTATCTATCTTATAGCCGATAAAAGTGAACAGGCAGATGATGGCTATCATCTGGAAACCCAGGCCCGTAAATTTTATATAGTTATTGGGACCCTGGGGTAAATCGGGTTTTTCGTTTGGTTCGTTTTCAGCCATGTGCAAATTTATATAACCTATTACATACTATTTGCTAATTTAGCAAAGCGCTTATAAATTATAAATAGCTTTACCTTGAAGCAGGCTGCCAAATTTACGAAACCTGAAAAAATAACCTGTTATTTACTCATCCTGCTTGTGGCAGGCTGTTCGCTTCAAAAGCAGAGCGGGTTTAACCGCTCTATGCAAAATCTTACGGCGCATTACAATATCCTTTTCAACGCCAACCAAATATTGCTTCAGAAACAGGAAGACTATGCCGTTGCCTTTGTCGACTCTTACAACGAAATACTGCCCGTTTACCAGGATACTGCGGTAACCAAAAACCCTAACGGCCTGGATAAAGACCTGCAGTCGGCAGTGGATAAAGCCAATAAGATCATCTACGAGAAAGATCAAAGCCATTATTTGGGCGATGCTTATTTGGTAATGGGTAAGGCAAATTACCTGGGTGCGAATTATTTTAACGCAGCGGAGTACTTTGCTTACGTGGTACGCTCATTTCCGAAACAAGCCAAATTGGTAGCCGAAGCCTTGGTGTGGGATGCACGGACGCAGTTATACCTGAACCATCCGGATACCGCCAAAATTTTATTGGATACCGCATTCGGACACATCAACCCTAAAAAAATAAATCCGGCCAATTTGTACGCCACCAAACTGCAGTATGATATTAATGTGCAGGATTATAAAGACGGCGAGGAAATGGCCAAACAGGCCATACATTATTGTAAGAACAGCAAACAGCGGCTTCGCTGGCGTTTTATACTGGCCCAGTTGCAGGAGCTGAATGGCGAAAATAATGCAGCCTACGCCAATTATAATCGCATTGCAGGCAGTAACGCCAACTTCGAAATGGCGTTTAATGCCCAACTGAACCAGATACGGATTGCCGATATGAGCAATGGTGCCGAAACAAGCCGGATTGACCAGCTTCGCGCCTTGTTGAAAAACCCCAACAACAAAGAGTTTACAGATCAGGTATATTACCAGATCGGGCAGCAATACTATAGCAATAAGGATTATGATAATGCCATAGCCAACTACAAGCTATCGGTACGCAACAGCGTGAAGAACCAGAACCAAAAAGGTTTGTCGTACCTGCGCATAGCCGATATTGAGTTTAGTAATAAAGCAGATTATGTACGCGCAAAAAAGTATTATGATAGTACGGTACTTACATTGTCGCCAAATTATCCGGGTTATCTGGCTATCCAAAAGAAAACAAGTAACCTGCAATTACTGACAGACAGGTTGCAGATCATCTCGCGCGAGGATACCTTACAAATGCTGGCGAGGCTTGATGAAAAGACGCGCGGCAAAGTGATCGATAGCATGGTTACCCGTCAGATATTGCAGCAGTCGGCACAGTCAAGCGTTGTTAATTCTGCAAAAAGTATCGGAAATAGTTCATCAGGCTCCATTTCGGGTTTGTCCGGCGGCAGCAGTTCTTTCTATTTTTATAATAGCAACGCGGTAAGCCAGGGATATAATGATTTTAAGCGGATATGGGGCGACAGAAAATTGGAGGACGACTGGCGCCGCAGCAACCGACCGAACACCAACCAGGCAGCCAATTCTGTAAACCCGAATGTTGCGGCAACGGTAAGCGCCATGGCCGATCCCTTTGCCGTTAGCCCTAATAATGTTAATGCTGCCGGTTACCGCCAGCAGATTATGCAGAACCTGCCACTCACAACGGATAAGCTGGCGCTTTCTAACCTGCGCATCCTCAACGCCTATTTTGATATTGCCAACTTTTACCGCGATATACTGGATGATAAGAAGGAAGCCATCAATACCTATAATACAATGTTGAAGCGCTTTCCGGATAACCCCAACCTGGCGGCCATATATTATAGTTTATACAGGTTATACAGCCAGCTGCATGATACCAGGGCCGATGTTTATAAAAACAAGCTGCTTACCAATTATTCGGGCACGCCTTTCGCCCAAACCATACTTGATCCGGATTACAGCAGGAAAATGGGCGACAGGGATGCAGAATTTAATACCTTATATAATTCTATATATGATCTGTACGCGCACCATAAATACACCGATGTTGTAAACCAGGTTAATGCGGTGCAAAAACAATATCCTGATAATAAATATTCGGCGCAATTGTATTATTTGCGGGCGATATCTGCAGGACACAGCGAACCGCTTGCTCCATTTGAAAAGGACCTGCAGCAGATTGCCACCAATTACCCTAACGACAGGCTGATTGCGCCGCTGGTTAAAAAACACCTCGATTATATTAACGCCAACCTGGTGGATATGTCTAAACGGCATTATGCCCTGAGCGAAGCCGATACTGCCGAGGTGCCTTTTACCCCGCCAAGAGAAAACCAGAAGCAAACCCCTTTCCGCAGGGTACATCATTACGCCCCCGAACCTGCCGCGCCGTTAGTGGCAAAGCAAGTGCCTAAACCGGTAACTGTAACTAAAAAAGACTCGCTTAAAGTTACGCCTCAAAAAACTGTTGTAAAGGGCAGGCCGGTGCTGCAGGCACCGCCAACCGCCTTCTCCATGCGCGACAGTACCAATTACTATTTTGTGATCAACATTAACAACAATACCACAAACCTGTCGTCATCGCGGTTTGGGATAGGGCAGTTTAACAGGGCGCATTATGATAATAACAATATTACACACCAGTTAACGTATATAAGTGATCATACCGAACTGATCTACATTGGCAGGTTCTACAATCTGGAAGCGGTTAAGGCTTACGCGAGGACAATCATCCCGCTGATGCCCGACATTATGAAGATACCTAAAGAGAAATACAGTTTTTTTATCATAACGAAGCAAAATCTGGATAAATTAGCCGACCAGAAAACTTTAGACAGTTACCTGGATTACTACCAAAAGAATTATTGACATGTATGTAAAAAAGAAAGGGGACGAACTTTCGCAACAGGATAGAAGAAGATACAACGGTTATATCTGGAAAACGGTTATCGGCTGTTTTGTGATCTTTATTTTATTGATCGTGTTTACTATGCTGGGGCTTTTTGGTCCGCTGCCTTCTTTCCGCGACCTGGAAAACCCGAAAAGCAATACAGCTACGCAGGTCATCTCGTCTGATAATAAAGTATTAGGTACCTATTATATACAGAACCGTTCGCCGGTTACTTATAAAGAGTTATCGCCCAATGTGGTGCACGCGCTGGTTGCTACCGAAGACACCCGTTTTTATGAACACTCCGGTATCGATTTTTCGCGTTCGTTCAGTATCATTCTTTACAACCTTATCGGTAAGCATCAGGGCGGCAGTACCATAACGCAGCAGCTGGCCAAGAACTTGTTTAATGGCGGGGGCAGTCATAACCCGTTTGTGCGCTTTACCCAGAAGCTGAAGGAATGGATCATCTCCGTTAAGCTGGAAAGACATTACACCAAGGAAGAGATACTTACCATGTACCTGAACACGGTTAGCTTTGGTGCATACAATACTTATGGTATAAAGTCGGCCGCGCTTACCTATTTTAATACTACGCCTGATAAGTTAACACCCGACCAGGCCGCCTTATTAATAGGTATGCTTAATGCGCCGGGCTTTTACTCGCCTATTAACCATCCCGACAGGGCCATGAAACGCCGCAACTTCGTGCTCGAACGAATGGGTGCAGCGAATTATCTGAGCAGCGGACAGGTGGAAGAATTTCAGCAGAAACCGCTGGGACTTGACTTTACCCGTATTGACCATAACGAAGGGCTGGCGCAATATTTCCGCGCCGTGCTGAAAAAGGAAGTGCAGAAGATATTGAATGATAAATCCATCACCAAACCGGATGGCACACCTTACGACCTCGACCGCGACGGCCTGAAAATTTATACTACTATTGATGCCACCATGCAGCAATATGCCGAGCAATCGCAACGCGAGTACATGCGCAAGCTACAGGTGTTATATAATGGTACCATAAAAGGAGCCAATGTCTATAAGGCGGTACCGGGCTTTAAAGACCTGGTTCAGCAAGGTATTCAGCGTTCGGACAGGTATAAGGAATTGAAGGAGGATGGCAAAACGGACGACGAGATCGCCGAGAATTTCAATACGCCCGACAGTCTTGATATGTTTACCTGGAGAGGCGATACCACCATGATCATGAAACCCATAGATTCGGTTGTGTTTTGCCAGTTAATGCTGCGCAACTCGCTGATGAGTATGGACCCAACTACCGGCTATATTAAGGCTTGGGTAGGCGGTATTAACTTCGAACACTTTAAATACGACCAGGTGAAGATAGGTACAAGGCAGGTTGGGTCAACAGCCAAGCCGTTCACCTACGCGGTTGCAATAGAGCAAGGCTACTCGCCATGCCAGCAGTTTAATAATGTGCCCGATACGGTTGACGGCTGGTGCCCGCATTCATACGACACCAAACCAGGTATGCTCACCATGCGTGCCGCATTGGGTTGGTCGCAAAACTGGATCACCGCCCATATCATGAAACTGGTTACACCTTCGCCCGTTGTAGAACTGATAAAACGGATGGGCGTGAACAGCCCGAACCTCGACCCATATCCATCTATCTGTTTAGGTACGTTTGATGCTTCGGTATTTGATATGACCGGCGCTTACTGTGCCTTTGCCAATCACGGTATCTGGACGGAACCGACCTTCATCCTTCGTATAGAAGATAAGAACGGTAACGTACTTTACACCAGTCACCCGCAGGTACGGCAGGCACTGAACGAGCAAAACGCTTATGTAATGACCTACTTGCTTAAAGGCGTTATTCAGGATGGCACCGGTTCGCGTATGCAGTTTACTTATCATCTGTATAATCCTATCGGCGGTAAAACGGGTACCACGAGCAACAACTCCGATGGTTGGTTTATTGGCATAACCCCGCAACTGGTTACCGGTGTTTGGACAGGTTTTGAGAACCGTGCGATACACTTCAGGTCGACGGCTTTCGGTGAAGGCTCGAATACAGCTTTGCCAATATGGGCGCTGTACATGCAAAAGGTATATGCTAACCCGGCACTCGGCATTGAAAAGAATGTAGACTTTGATGCACCTAAAGGTGGTGTAAGTATCCAACTCGATTGTAATCAGTATAATCAGCAACAGCAGCAAAATCCTGCGGAGGCAGATAAGAAGTTAGAGTTTTAACAGGGTTCATTAGTTCATTTGTTCATTGGTAGAAAACCATTATAACAATGAGTTATTACAACCTCGAAGAATTAGAAGTTTATCAGTTGGCGGAAGCTTTTGGCGATGATATATGGTTTTTGGTCAATGGGTGGGATTACTTTGCAAAAGATACTTTGGGTAAACAAATAACTCGTTCTGCCGATTCAATCAGTGCGAATATTGCTGAAGGTTATGGGCGCTATCATTATAAGGAAAACAGGAATTTCTGTTATTTCAGCCGAGGTTCGATCATTGAAACAAAAGGATGGCTTAAGAAAGCAAAAAACAGAAAACTGATTGGTGAAGAACAATTCGAATTACTATTTAAACAACTTCAAACAGTCCATATAAAATTGAATGCCTATATTAAATTTATAGGCAAATCCGGAGGCTCTAAATCAGATCAATAGTATGGGTATTGCAACGAACAAACAGTCCCTATTGAATTGTTACCAATGAACTAATGAACAAGTGAACTAATGAGCATTAAATCAATACTTCCTCCACTTCATAAGGGATAGCGAAGCGGATAGTACATCCCTGGCCTTCTTCGCTTTCCAGCTTTATTTCGCCTCCTTGTAACTCCACAAGCTGCCGGCACAGGTACAACCCAAGTCCCGAGCCTTGTTTCTTTGAATCGGTTTGATAATACCGGGTAAATAATTTAGCCTGCTGGCTTTTGGCTATACCCGGGCCGCTATCCTTTACTTCTACATTGAGCCATACACGATTATCTTTTTCGGTTAACATGCTGCTCACATTTACAAAGCCTTTATCGGTGTATTTAATGGCGTTACTCATTAAATTTATCACTACCTGCTTAAGGCGGAAAGCATCGCCGTGTACAAGTTTATCT
>JBQCIS010000352.1:0-9990 GCA_051953515.1 Mucilaginibacter sp. | reverse complement strand
TAGGAGTTTCGGGCGGAACTGACAAAACTCTATATGATATTTCAGCGGGTTATTACCGTGAAACGGGTATCTATTCGGGCCAGAGTTTTACCCGCTATTCTATAAAAATAAGCATTGACCAAAAGATCGGTAAATTTTTGCGCATAGGCTTAAACGCATTAATCAACAATTCCCTTACTGATGGCGAAAACGCTAATCCGCTGGGGCAGGCTTTAAGGGCAAGCCCGCTGGCAACGCCTTATGATGACGCTACCGGCGCGCTGGTAGGTTATGTAAACGGTAGCGCTAACCAGGTTTGGAACCCGTTAGCTAACATTATACCCGGTGCCTCGGTTGAAGAAAGGAAAAGATTGGGAACTTTTACAACCGCTTATTTAGAGGCAAACCTTGCCCCAGGTTTAAAATACAGGCTGAATGCCGGCGCCGAACTTGACCCCGAAGTATATGGTAACTTTTACGCGGCCGCTACTTATAACAACCAGGGAGCGCAATCTACTGCTGATAACGAAAGCACTTACAATTATAATTACACGCTTGAGAACCTGTTAATCTATGATAGAATATTTGGAAAAAAGCATCATATTAATTTCACAGGTTTGTACAGTTTGCAGGAAAATCAAACACAAACTAATTCTTTTAGCTATAATAACCTGCTATCAGACGGGGTTCAATATTTTAACCCGGCGGTAGGTTCTAACTTAACGGGTACGGGTTCTTACGCCAAATACGACCTGATATCTTACATGGGTAGAGTAAATTATGGATATGATAACAGGTATCTTGCAACACTTACCGTACGGTCAGATGGCTCATCAAAGCTGGCGCCGGGCAACAAATATCATTTATTTCCTTCTGCGGCGTTTGCATGGAACGTAATGAACGAGTCATTTGCTAAAGGCCTGCCATACCTTTCTAATTTAAAAGTCAGGCTTAGCTTCGGCGATGTGGGCAATGCCGCTATTAATCCTTACCAAACGCTCGGCGGGCTATCCACGGTAACCTACAATTATGGCACGCAGAACACTATCGGTGCTTATCCAACAAGCGCTCCCAACACAAGCCTTGACTGGGAATACACCAGAACATTGAATGTGGGTATTGACTTTGGGTTATTTAACGACCGCATTACCGCCAGTATAGACGGTTATCACGAATATACCCGTCAATTGCTGCTCCCCGAGACGTTGCCGCCTACATCAGGTATACCAAATACCGTTTTAACCAATGTGGGCAAATCTGAAAACGTTGGTCTGGAAATTAATATAAATACAATTAATATAGTTGCAAAAAGCAGGAGTAGTTTCGGATGGACCACAGGTTTCAATATTACATTTAACCGTGGTAAAGTAACCCAGTTAGCTAACGGTAGCAAAATAGATATTTCGAATAACTTATTTGTAGGTCACCCACTCAACAGCATATTTGATTATAAGAAAGTTGGGATATGGCAAAATACCCATGCGGATTCAGTGACTGCTAAAGCCTATGGGCTTACGCTTAACGGCGGCCAATCAGTTATTGGTACAGTGAGGGTCCAGGACATTAACGGAGACGGAAAGCTTGACGCTAACGACAGGGAGATTATCGGGAGCGCCCAACCTTTATTTTCCGGAGGGTTTACCAATCATTTTACGTACAAAGGGTTTGAGTTTACATTCGTTTCTGCTTACAGGGTTGGCGGTACCTTAACTTCAGCTATATATCAAAGCGGAAGCTTCCTGAATACCCTGCAAGGGAATTACAATAATTTAAACATTCCATACTGGACACCAACCAATCATCAAAACTATTTTCCCAAACCTACCAATGCTTTAACTAATCCGTTTTATTCATCAACGCTTAGTTATTTCAGCGCCAATTATGTTAAGATCAGGAGCATTAGCTTAGGGTACTCGCTACCCTCGGCTATCGTAAAGCGCATAGGGGTAAAATCAATGAGAGTATATACAACAGCCGAAAATCCTTTCATCCTTTTCTCGCCTTATGTGAATGAATTTCATGGGATTGATCCTGAGTCTGCCGGGACACTCGCAGAGAATACACCCGCTACAAGGTCCATATTGTTTGGGATTAACTTAACACTTTAATAAAATAGTTATGAAGAAAATAACAACATATTTATTAGTCGGCCTTTTTATCGCATGGGTAAACTCAGGCTGCAATAAAAAATTAGATGAAGTACCCGTGTCAGGTTTAACCCCGCAGTTTTTTACTACACAACAAGGGTTCCAGGCTGGCTTAAATGCGGCTTATGCGGGTTTTCGTACTATTTATGGCCCCGATTCATATTTCGAAATGACAGTTGCCGGTACCGACGAATTTAGGCCGGGCAGCGATGGCACTTCTGCAATGGTAAGGTATAGTAGCGGTTATAATACTTCTGATGGCACCGTCGCGGGTATATGGAAAAATTGCTACACCTATATCAATACCTGTAATGGGCTGGTTGATAACGCACCCGCTTTGACAGGTTTAGCACCCGCCACTAAGGCCGAGATGGTTGCCGAAGCTAAATTTCTGCGCGCAAATTATTATTTCATATTAGTGCAAAATTGGGGAGATGTCACTTTGAATATCCACTTTCAAAGCTCGCCTACTTTGTCCGCCTCACGCGCTAAGATGGCCGATGTTTATAATTTTATCATACAGGATCTTAATGACGCCATAGCGGGGTTACCAGCTACTCCGCAAACCAGTGGCGTATTGCCGGGTAAAGCCACTGCTATTGCAGCTATGCATGTTTTGGCCAAAGTGTACCTTACCCGCGGATACACCACTGCAAAACAACCCGATGATTTTAAAAATGCGGCTACCATAGCAGCAAATATTATAAATACTGCAGGCCCCGCGGGTGGGGTTAAATTATTGCCTGATTTTGGTAAAGTATATGCCGAAGGTAATGAAGCTAATGCTGAGGTGTTGTGGTCAGTACAACACACTCCCAGCCTGGCTTATAACGGCTCGGCAAAGCAAAACAATAGCGGCCCTGATAACCTGTATGTCCATTTATTTGTATCGCGGTATGAATTGCAACCGGGCATGCAACGCAACATTGCAGATGGTAGGCCTTATGCACGCGTAATGCCAACCCGTTGGCTAACAGATACTGCGTTTAAGGATAAAACCAACGATACCCGTTATTTTAAAACATTTCAGTCGGTTTGGATTGCAGATAATGCAGCTACAATACCCAAATATGCAAATGGTACACCCAAATTCGCAGTAGGGGATACCGCTATTTATATGCCAGGTGTTGAGGTTTCGGCTGCAAAAATAGCGGCTTCACGGTATTTGATATTGCCGCCAAGCAAATATGTAAATACTTTATATCCAACCATGATGAAATATTTTGATGATAAGCGGACAGATCAAAATGCACCGTCTATCAGGCCGATCATTATCTATCGTTTGGCAGAAACGTACCTCATAGCGGCCGAGGCTCTAATAATGGACGGGCGTCCCGCCGAAGCGTTGCCGTATGTTAATGCTATCCGTGAACGGGCCGCATATCCTACAGGCAATGCCGCCGCTATGGATGTCACTTTATCGGATATGACTATTGATTTTATTTTGGATGAACGCTCGCGCGAACTTTGCGGAGAGTTATCACGCTGGCAAGATCTTATCCGGACCGGGACTTTACTGCAGCGCGTAAAGTTGCATAACCCCGATGCCGGGCCAAATATTAAGCCATTTGATGTAATCAGACCTATCCCGCAGGCGCAGATAGATGCTACCATAACTGGCCCGCGTTATGATAACAGCAGGCTTTTTCCTAATTGGAACTAAGAAAAATAAACAAGGGTTTTTTGTTTAATAATTGGTTCTGCAAAAATGCTGCAATATCGCAACGTCCCCGGCTGCTTACCGGGAGACGTTGCGATACTATAAACGTAAATATAAAAATATATGAATTTTAAATTACTACGATACCTGGCGCCGGTAGCGGTCACCGCCATATTTTCGCTATATGCGCTGAAGGTTGATAATGGTGTTGTGCCGGATGCAGACAATGCGGGTTTAACATTGCCGGAAGGATTTGGGGCGCTTAAAGTTGCGGACGTTGGCGCCAAGGCAAGGCATTTGGCGGTTACACCCCAGGGCGATATTTATGTTAAACTGGCAAAGCCTAAGGATGGCAAAGGCATCCTGGTGCTGCATGAAGGTGCTGATGGCAAAGCGCAGATTACGGGTAGTTTTGGCAATTATGGGGGCACCGGCATCTATATAAAAAACGGCTATCTATATGCTTCGTCAAATACCGAAATATTCAGGTATAAACTGAATGCTGAAAACCAGGTAATAAACCCGGAAAACCCGGAAAAAATAGTTATGGGTTTAAAAGCGGGGCGCCAGCATGAAACAAAATCTTTGGTGCTTGATAACGATAATAACATTTACGTAAATGTGGGTTCGCCTTTAAGTGCCTGTCAGGTACAGGACAGGGGCTATCATTCGCCGGGCATACCGGGCTGCCCTTTGTTGGATTCGGCAGGAGGGATATGGGAGTTTAAGGCAGATAAGCTAAATCAGACTTATAAGGAGGGTATAAGATATGCTACCGGGTTGCGTAACGTGGTGGGGATAGACTGGAATCAGCAGGATGACCAATTATTTGTAATGCAGCACGGAAGGGATAATTTACACAGCTCATGGCCTGAATTGTATGACACAAAGCTATCTGCTGAATTACCTGCAGAATGTATGTATGCTTTGAAAAAAGGCGACAACGCAGGTTTCCCGTTTATGTATTACGACGAGATACAGCACAAAAAGATATTAAGCCCCGAATATGGTGGCGATGGTAAAAAAGAGGCTGATCCCAAATATCTTGACCCCGTAGCTGCCTACCCCGGTCACATGGCGCCTAACGGATTACTTTTTTATACAGGCAATATGTTTCCGGCAAAATACAAAAACGGTGCTTTTATCGCTTTTCATGGGTCATGGAACCGGGCGCCCGAACCACAAAAAGGATACTGCGTGGTTTTTCAACCATTTAAAAATGGCAAGCCTGTCGGCGATTGGGAAGTATTTGCTGATAATTTTTCCGGGTCGGCGCAAAAAACCGCTATAGGACGGGCAGATCACCGCCCTTGCGGATTAGCACAGGGCAGTGATGGCTCGCTATACGTAACCGATGACGTTAAAGGCTTTATTTACCGCATCATTTACACAAAAAAATAAATTTAATACCTTATATATTAATGAAACTCAAATTAACTATTGCCTTATCATTGGTATTCAGTATCCATCAGTTGTATGCACAAACAAAGCGTCATTCAAAAGTGCATTCAACCCCCCCAGGGGCATTGGCAACTTCAATCATCAATGGCCAAAAGGTTTACACGCAGTACTGTTTAGCCTGCCATCAGGCTGATGGCGGCGGTGTGCCTGATATGAATCCGCCGCTTATTAAAACGTCTTACGTAAAGGGGGATAGGGTGCGTTTAATTAAAGTTGTGCTTAATGGTTTTACGCAATCAGTTGATATCGACGGTGAGTCATACTCCAACAATATGCCGCCGCACAACTTTTTAACGGACAAAGAAATTGCCGACGTTTTAACTTATATACGCAATAGTTTCACCAATAAAGGTACAGCTGTTACCGTTGCACAAGTAAGAGCAATAAGAGCCAATAACAAAAAATAATAGCTGATAAAACATATAGCCGAGTCGTTTAATGACTGCTGGCCTTAATTTATTTGCAGGCGTAGTCAATCCGCAAACCAATAATGTGACCGGAATTTCGCAAGAACAAAATGAAACAGATTTGCCCGTTAAAATATATTATAACCGCGATTTTTTTAAATATAAGCGCCTGTTTATATGCTGCTGACCAGAATGTAAAAGATTATGGTGCATTAGATGACGGGGTGACTCTAAATACAGTGGCTATCCAAAAAGCTATTGATGCCTGTACAAAAAGTGGCGGCGGAAAGGTGATATTCCCCCACGGACGGTTTTTAACAGGAACAATTGAATTAAAAAGCAATGTTACGCTGCAATTGCTCAAAGGTTCTGTTTTATTAGGAAGCACGGATATAAATGATTACCGTAACCTTGATCCCTTTACCGAAGGGCTGGGCGTAAATGTAGGTTGGGCACTCCTGGTAGCTATAGATGCCAAAAACATAGGCATCGAGGGCGCGGGTGTGATCGACGGGCAAGGCGCGGCTTTGAAAGCTAAACAGATACTTACGGATTCACGTCCCGAGGGTCAGCGGTGGGGCAGGCGGCCTTTTTTGCTACAGGTTGTGCGTTGTAACGGGGTTAAGCTGAACGGGATAACCCTGCATTATTCGGCCGCATGGACATCGCATTATTTTCAATCAAGTCATATTAATATCCAGGACATCAACATTGTAAGCGTAGGCGTTCCGCATAATGACGGGATTGATATTGACGGATGCCAGGATGTGGTGATAAAGGATAGTGACATTGAAAGTGGCGACGATGCGGTTTGTTTTAAAACAACCTCCAGTAAAATGCCTTGCAGCAATATTATTGTGAGTAACATGCGCCTTAAAAGCAGTCAGGGGGCAATTAAAATAGGAACCGAATCGATGGCGGCATTTGAACATATTAAAATATCCGACTGCTATATCTACAATACCAATAATGGGGGCATCAAATTACTTACAGTTGACGGCGCGCACCTGCAAGACATCCAGATATCAGATATTACGATGGTGGAAGTTAAAACCCCGATTCTTATACGCCTTGGCGCAAGGTTAAGCGTATTCAGAAAAGGGCAGGACACCCAACAGGAAACCGGAATATTGGAGGATGTAGTGATAAGGAATGTGAAAGCTAAAGCAGCGGATAACGCGCAACTCATGCCCCCGTCGGGAATACTGATCACAGGTATTCCGGGGCACAATATCAAAAATCTGACACTGGAAAATATAGAAATACACCTGGCAGGCGGCGGAACAGCAGCAAATGCGCGCCAGGTAGTGCCTGAAGCCATTGATAAATATCCCGAAGTAAAAACCTTTGGCCCGCTGGTACCCGCTTATGGTATATGGGCAAGGCATGTAGCAGGATTGAAGCTTAACAATATCAAATTCATATTAGGCAGTAATGACTTACGCCCCGTATTTGTTTGCCAGGATGGAAAAGATATTAAGCTAAACAACTGGACTATTCCTGCAACATCCGGGGCCGAATCTATTATCCGTTTGGAAAACGTAACTGGTGCCAGAATAACCAATATGGATGTAAAAGGCACCGCCAAATCATTCATACGGGTTGAAGGAGGTGGTGGAGCAGAAGTGAGCTTATCAAACAATCACCTTTCAGGAATTAAAGAGAAAATTATAGCGGACAAGCCTGTTAATTAATTATAGATAATAAACCAGCCAGCACGAATAAAAATATGAGATCAATTAAAAACTTAGTGGGCCTTTCTTATTTTTCCAGGCCAGCCAAACAAATAAAGGCCGAAACAGCATCCAGTATTTCGCGCCGTAAATGGTTGGAAAGGGTGTCTGGTCCGGCATTTGGTGCCACGTTAGGGATGTGGGCAATAAGTAATAAAAGTGATGCTGCACCGGCAAATACAGACCCGAAGTCCGACAACCTGCGGGGTGCCCGTGTTTACAATATACGTGATTTTGGCGCAATCGGCGATGGAAAAACGCTGAATACAAAAGCCATACAAGCAGCTATTGACGCCTGTACCCTTGATGATGGCGGTACGGTATTAATACCTGCAGGGACATTTGTTACAGGCACGATTCAGTTAAAAAGCAATGTGCGTTTGTATATAGCTGCAAAGGGCATATTGCAGGGTACAGGTGACGGTAAACAATATTATGCTGCCGATGCAATTCCACTTACAGGCGACTCCACATTGAACGACGGTAATGTTGGGCTGTTTTTTGCAGTAAAAGCCGATAATATTACCATTGAAGGGCCGGGTACCATTGATGGCCAGGGTTCACAATTCCGTAGTGCAAAAAAAGGCGAGTTGCCGCCTGCGGGTATCTCCGGCCCGCACAGGCCATATCATCTGCTTTTTTATCAATGTAATAACCTTACTGTTCGTGATATTTATTTACTCAATAGTGCATTCCATTCGGTGCGGGTGATTCAAAGTCAATTTGTAAAAATGGAGGGCCTGCATATCAGGGGGCGGGTGATACAAAACAATGACGGTTTTCATTTTATAAGCTGTAGTTATGTACACATAAATAATTGCGATGTACAGAGCCAGGATGATGCCTGTGCATTATTTGGCAGTTGTAAATTTGTTACAGTAGTTAATTGCAGTTTTAGTACACGCTGGTCTGTATTCCGTTTTGGCGGAGGGGAGGCCGAAAATATAACCGTATGTAACTGTATTATTTACGAAGCTTATGGCTGCCCTATAAAATTGCACTGCAGCCCCGGCTCAAGATTTGAGAATATGTCGTTTTCAAACATAATAATGAAAGACGTTACCGGGCCGATATCAATAGGCATCCGTACACAAAACTCACAGCCTAATGCGGCAGGTAGCCCTCCCGGTATAGTTCGTAATATTTCTTTCAGCGGCATTACGGCTACGGTTGTTAAGCCCGTACCCCTGCGTGATACTGAACATCCGAGTAATTATAACCCAGGTGAGGTATTTTCGAGCGTAACGCTTAACGCCATGGATGATGTTTATATGGAAAATATCACATTCAACAACGTGCAACTCACTTTTCCGGGCGGTGGCACAATAGAGCAGGGCGCGGTGCGCGATGTGCCTAAAGTGGCAGGCGAGTATTACCAGATGGGTATACCGCCTGCTTATGGTTTGTTCGCCCGGAATGTAAAGGGATTGATATTGCACAACGTTAGTTTAAGTGTGGCCAATGCCGATATGAGGCCTGCGCTGATATTGGATAATGTGCACGACAGCGCAATTAACAGCCTAAATATTGATGGTAATGAGCAGGCTGAGTCGGCTTGCCGCTTTATTAACAGCGAAGATATACTGCTTACCGCAGTCCGCCTGAAAAATAGGGGGCAGTTTTTTCTGGCAGTTGAAGGAGAACGGAGTAACGCCATAACAATAGATGGCGGCGATATATCAAAAGCGGTCACAGCTGTCAGCTTTAATAAAGGCGCATTAAAACAAGCGGTTAAATTACGCGGGTAAAGCCTTGTATTCCGATAACATTTATCATACATGAAAAAAATATATAAAGCAGCGGCATGCATGGGTTTTATTTTGCTTGCTTTTTTTGTTCAGGCTACGGTGCAGACCCAGTCAAAAAAGAATGTATCAACGGGCATTGTTAAGGGCAACCACGCTGTACATATTGCAGAGATAAGCGAGGATACCCTTGTAATTATTACAGGCAACACTATTGCTTATAATGTTGATACTCCAGAAGGCACGGGCCTGGTTGCTACAAATCCAAGTGCAGAACAGCTACTTTCGGAAATAGTATCAAAAGACGGCTCTGCTCAAAAATACATTATTACAGATAAACATGGCGTTGTGAAAAATGAAGGAGCGGTTGATAGCGGCGACAAATTATGCGTAACATCTGCCGACGGTAAATCAATAAAAATATATCAAATTGCTGCTAAACGAATGGCGTTGGCAGGGCAAATTACTTTAGACAAAAGCAGCCTTACCATTAACACCGGCAATAGCCTAACGCTGCATTTCAGAGCGGGGCAACGAGGCCCTGATGCGACAGTAAATATTTATTTACCACCCGGCATAAATGCAGGTATGGATAACACTACCGTTAATGTTATCGGTCGTGGCGACGTAAAGTTAAAGGAACTTGCAACCCAATCAATCGGTCGTACAGGTACACATTATTCTTATACAAAAGTTGGCGATGTTGCCATAAGTAAATTAGCAGGAGGCGGACAAAAGATTACTTTCAGCCATTTGGACTTAAGGCCCGACAATGGCGACGACCTGAAAATTGTATTCCAAAATGTAAACTTAAACCATACCGGCGAATATGTTTTTAGAGCAAACTATACCACCTAT
>JBQCIS010000351.1:0-5817 GCA_051953515.1 Mucilaginibacter sp. | reverse complement strand
ACTCCTTAAGCCATACCAGTGCGTCTGGCTGTGAGAGTCATATGCATAGTAAGTAGCTGCACCATTAGTATTTTGTGCATTGATACCTTCGATTGCAGTATAATTAACGGGTGTATAAATATCGCCCGAGTGAGGAAGGGTTGTGGGATTAACGCTACTTGTACCTGACATTAAGCCCCCGCCACCACCATCACCTAACATAGCATAGGCTACTGTTGAAAGGCTTGACCGGTCATTGATAGTCCACTCATGGTTCAAGGAGATAATGGGCTCACTGTAGAAGTTATTGTATGGGTTATAAGTTGTACCATCCTTATAGCCATACCAAGAGTTCCACATAGTTCCTTGCGGAGCAGCAGTAAAACCACCATAATTAGCATTTGGATACAAATACTGCTCCGGTCGTTGACCGTGATTTTGCGTAGTTCCGATAACTGTTAATGAAAGCGACTGCCTTGGATTGATGATTTTTGAAAGATTAAAGAAATAGTTGTAACCCAGGTAATTTGACCCGTCAAATGGATATGCTCCCTGCTCACGGCTTCCCTGTACTGTGGCAGCCCAACCATTTGAGGTAAGACCTGTTGAAACCATAACAGAGGTTTTGTTATAGCCATAAGAACCGATACCTTCAGATACAAAACCACCAGCCTGCTGGTCTGTAGTGCGTGTAGTTACGTTTACAGTACCACCAAATGAAGGAATAATGATCTTTGAAGCACCTAAACCGCGTTGTACCTGTATAGAACGGGCAACATCAGTAATACCGGTAAAGTCAGACCAATAAATAGCACCGGTCTCAGGGTCGTTAACCGGGATACCATTCACAGTATACGCAACGTTACCATTGCCAGAACGGCTTGAAAAACCACGGATACTAACGGTGCCATCACCATAGCCGCCGTCACCCTGTGTAGTCATCACACCTGGTACGCCGGTAAGTAAATCAGGGATATCACCATTACCTATATTTTCCTCAATAAATTCAGGGCTGAGTGTAGTTACAGCAACGGGAGTTTTCCTGTCAATTGCAACGTCGCCCGTAATGGTGACTTCTTTTACTGTAGTTGAATTTGGTGAGAGTTCAATTTTGCCAATGTTTTGGTCATTGCCGCTAATGGTTATTTGTTTCGTTATGTAACCAATGTAGCTGATGGTAATTGTAGTGCTGCCAGCGGGAGCCTTCAGCTTAAAACCACCATCAAGGCCTGCTGAAGTTGCAACTGTGGTTCCTTTAACAAGTACTGATGCACCAATTAAGGGTTCCTGTGTTGCTGTGTCGACAATTTTTCCCGTTATGTGTATCTGCGCACTGGCTATCTGAGCGAAAGCCAAGCAGACAAAAACGGCAGTAAATAATGAGAGTAGATACTTCCTCATACTTTGCTTTTTTTGTTAATTAAATAATGATAATCAGATTAATTATCAGCAAAGATAATTCAAGCCACCCGTCTAAATATTAACTTCATGTTAATCCCCGTTGTATTTTTATTAACAATAAAGACTAATTTGATATAACCTGTTAAAAAACATGCCATTTTGGTAAAATTATCACATTCACCTTGGGTCGATTAATATGCCTTTTAGTCTATTATAACAGAAATTTTACAATCTTACTACAGAATGACTTCAGAAAGTTTATCGAAACTTCCCTCTTTTAACATCATTTTTCTGATATCAACATGTTATAAACAAAAAGCCCGGCATTTACGGCCGGGCTCGATATAAACAGTTTGTGCTATGCTTTAATTAATTAAAGATGTATCGCAGACCAATCTGGCACTGATAACGCGATAACTGGCTGCTGTCGTTAATAAATGATTTTGTAGGAGCGGCACCGTTAAACAGCGGAAATGAATAGGTAGGTGCACCAGACGAATTCAAACCCACATATTTCAGAAGAGCAACGTTACCGCTGTTTACGCCTGTAAATGTGTTTTGGTACAAGCCCCAGTTTTTGTTAACCAGGTTGCCTACATTGATGATATCGATCGAAAACTCAAGCGTATTTTTGGTCTTGCCGGCCATAATGTAAAAATCCTGTACAGCTTTAAAGTCGAATCGTTTAAAGTATGGCATAATAACACCATTTCTTTGCGCGAACTGTCCCTGGTGTGAGCTCAGATATTTATCTTGCTTAATAAATGTGCTCAGTTCCTGCCATTGCTGGTCGGCGGTACCTGTATTTGATTTTGCATCCGGAACCAGAATAATATCATTTTGCGATTTTGGGATATAGATCAGATCGTTTGTTGAACCACCGTCATTATTAACATCACCGCTGTAAACATAAGAAACAGCGCCGTTGTTGGCCATTTCGAACACTAAACCAACCGAGGTTGACATGTGCTGCAGGTAGTCTTTTTTATACATCAACGATGCGATTACGCGGTTAGGCTGAACAAATGAACTGTTCGATGCAACATCCGCATTAGGGTTTCCGGCAATAGCGCGTGAGCTCCAGATAGTACCGGCTGTTGAACCCATATCGTTAACGTCCTGTGAACCGCTATGTGTGTAAGCGATGTTTGCATAGAAACCGCTCTGGAAGCTTTTCTGTAACTGGCCGGTAATGAAATAGGAATAACCTTTGCTGCTATTGGTCATGTAATACAGGCCGGTGATATGCGGGTTAGCCGCTGTAGCTTTAGATGCGGATGGCGTTGTATTGTTTACGGTATAACGTATCTGCCCGTTACCGTCAGGTAGTTCGTTAGCAGTGTTGCCTAATACCAGGTTCTCGTGATAAATAGCATTTACATCTTTTGCATATTCACCTTCAATGGTACCGATAATGCCCCATGGTAATTTCTGGTCAACAGCCACATCGTTTCTCCATATTTTTGGATATTTCAGGTTAGGGTTAGCAATATCCAGTTCATAAGAAGTATTTGCTGCGCCACCATTCTGAGACTTGGCTGTTGACGGATTAAATTTCAGCTGATTGATCTGATCCGGAGTATTGCCGGGCGCACCGTTAACAATTGTATACGAACCAAACAGCACACCGTTGTTTGATGCCTGGTTTGATATCCAAACAAATGGCACTGTACCCGTGAACAAGCCTGTACCACCACGCACCTGTGTTTGCTGATCGCCGTTAACATCCCAGTTGAAACCTACACGGGGAGAAAACTGCACCCTGTTTTTTGGCAGTACAGACGGATCGACCTGTATGCCCTGCTGGAAGGTTAGCGCTGCGGCATTGGCGTTTTGCGGAAGTGCGGTAGGGAAATTATCATAATCTAACCGTACACCATAGGTTAACCTGATGTTGTCGGAAACGTGATATTTATCCTGTGCATATACACTGTACATACCGGCTTTGATTTTAGCATAAGGGAATGGGCCGGGCAATGCAGAGTAACGGGTGGTATACGCAGCTGCCGGCGCCCCGCTTTCAAATGCTGATACCGAGCTGAAGGTATACAAACCGAAATAGTCGGGCGCAAAGCCATTCTTGTAGCTCTGTATCTGGTCGCTTGTGCCGAAAGTAAACTCATGTTTACCCCAGAACCAGCTCAGGTCGTCAGAAAACTGGCCGATATTAGTATACAGGAGATTATTTCCAGTATACAGCTCATAACCAAAACTGGTTAGCGTATGCGCGCCTGTACCATCGCCAATATCAACAAACGGAAGCGAAGGATCGCCCAGCACATCTCCTAACGACTCGCGGAAATCGCGCAAGGCTGAATAACCTACGGTCAGTTTGTTTGATACACTGCTGCTCAAACGGCTGTCCAACTCCAAAATACCAATGTTAAAGTTGTTGTTGATACGGTAACCTGAAGCATAGAACGGTAAACTGCTCGGGCCGGCATCACGCGTGCTGCCGTAGCCAACGGTTTGTGTACCATTTGAGTTAGCAATACCTGAGTTGCTTGGCGGATGATCGCCGTATGATTTCAGGTAAAAGTATTTTGCGCTTAAGGTATTGTTTTTATCGATGTTCCAGTCTAACTTAACAGTAGCCTTGTTGCTATAAGTATCGAAGTTATAACCCTGGTAAGGGCCCGGGTTATAATTGTATTTTGATTTCAGGAAAGCCGAAAGTGAATCGAGTGTTGATGCTTTTGGAGCAGCCACCTGGCCGCTTGCACCCGAACCGGTTGCTACATAAGTAGTAGCCGGCTGACTGATACGCTCTTCCTCGCCCGAAACAAAGAAGAATAATTTGTTTTTAATGATCGGGCCACCGAAACTAAAGCCTGTCTGACGATAGGTAAAAGGTGTTTTAGCTATATTAATATCGCCGGCGCTGTAACCGGTAAGTCCTACACTGCGGATATAATCATAAACAGTGCCCTTAAATTGGTTTGTACCAGACTTTACTACAGTATTTATACCTGCGCCTGTAAAGCCGCCCTGACGTACGTCGAAAGGTGCGATATCAACCTGTATCTGGTCAATAGCGTCCAATGAGATCGGCTGAGAGTTGGTTTGGCCACCCAATGTACCTGCCAAACCGAAGGAGTTATTAAACAAAGCGCCATCAACCGTTAAATTGTTGTACTGACTGCTTCTGCCACCAAAGCTTAAACCATTTGCGGATGGGGTAAGCTTGGTAAAGTCGCTCAATGAACGGTTAATGGTTGGTAAACCCTGTATCTGAGCGCTGTTAACGGTTTCGCGGGCGCCCGTACGTGAGGCGTTAATCACTTTACCTTGTGTGCCGGTAACTTTAACCTCTTTCAGTTCGGTAGCATTTTCCTGAATGGCGGCATCAATTTTCTGATCCTGACCGATAGATAAGCTAATGCCTTCTTCTATAAAATCCTTATACCCAATAAAGGTAACTTTGAAAGTGTACGGACCACCTACCCTTAAGTTAGGTAAGTTAAAACGGCCGTCGCCACGGGTTGATGTTGAATACACAGTACCGGTTGGCACATGTGTCATGGTAATAATAGCTCCCGGAACCGAGCCTTTGCTATCGGTTACGATACCGTTGATGGATGCTGTGGTTACCCCTTGTGCCTGTACGCGATTGCTGATAAAAACCGTACAGCCTGCAAGAAGTAATAAGAGTAAAAACTTCCTCATACGTTTGCGTGTTTTTTTTGATGTTAATAATAATGTGTCAGTTTCTTGTTACAAAACCACGCAAAGGTGCTACTTTCAATATTAAGAATATATTAATATAATGCTATTATTTATCAACATTTAACATTAAATCAGCAGCTTTAATAAAAATAATAAGCACATAGGTTGTATTATTTCAACACAATAATATTCAGCTAAAATTATATTTCAGACTATTGTATTATTCTGATCACAAGCCCAAATCTGATTTATGCAATATTTTCACCACTAAACATTTCAATACCCGTATTGGCTGATAACGGGCTATTTGGCGATTAACTATCGCCTAAGAAAAAGGCTAAGATGTTGGTAACTAAACTTTATTATTATAAAAGATTATTTTTCTGTTAAATAGTTATAGAAAGGCAATCACATTGTCACAATAGGATTTGGATAATTTCGCACATAAAGCGTTTTTTGTAACTTTGCTAAGCACAATTTAAAAAAGCATAAAAAATATATGAACTACGATGTAATAGTTATCGGGTCGGGCCCGGGCGGTTACGTGGCCGCAATACGTGCCTCCCAGTTAGGTTTAAAAACCGCAGTAGTTGAAAAGGAGTCGTTGGGTGGTATATGCCTCAACTGGGGTTGTATACCAACAAAGGCATTATTAAAAAGCGCACAGGTATTTGAATATATAACACACGCTGCCGATTATGGTATTAATGTAGGTGGCAGTGAGGTTAATTTTGAGGGAATGGTGAAAAGGAGCCGTGGCGTTGCCGATGG
>JBQCIS010000350.1:0-3670 GCA_051953515.1 Mucilaginibacter sp. | reverse complement strand
GATACTTCGGTTTTGCGTTGAAAGTGATATGGCCCCTGCCCGTGCTTGCGCTGCTGGGTAATGAATGTTTCCAGTATCAGTTTACCGGCTTTTTGCCAATTCTCGTCGAAAAAGCTGCCATCGCCAGATATTTTCCAGTAGTTATAGGCCAAACGCACCGGATAGCATAACGAGTCGACCTCAAACTTACGCTCATGCAGTTCGGGCTTCATGGTGGTGTTATCTGTATCCCACTCGCTGCCTGTAGGGCCGGGATTGAACGCGTTGGCATAGGGGTCTATCTGTATGCACTTTGCCTGGCGGTTTAAAACGCCCTGTATAAGCTTTTTAAGGGCCGCATCCTTAGTAATCAGCGGCAGGTAAGGCCAAACCTGCGCCGACGAATCGCGCAGCCACATGGCGTTTATATCGCCTGTAATTACAAAGGTATCCGGCTTGCCATTTATCTCTGAATAGTTTACCGTGGTATCGAGCGTATTGGGGTAGCAATTTTCAAACATCCACGCCAGCTCCGGGTCTTTAATGGTGGCTTTTATGCTTTTTATCTTTTCTTCAACGGCTTTACTGGTGAATTTTCGCTCACTCAATTTCGGGCGCTGGCTTTCGTATTTACCCGTTGCGGCGTTGAACCATTTCGGCCTCAAACCCAGGCTTAAGCCTGCGGCGGTAATGCCATTAACTTTTATAAAATCGCGGCGTGATGTCATTTGATAGAATTGGTTAGGCGATAAAAATAAAAAAGCCTTTTAATATCTCACAACAAACAGCATTTTTTAATTTAATCGATTTAACCCACTACTAAATCGATCTGATATTATAGCGAACAATGAATAAAAGACTCCGAAAATATCTATATCGCTGTTGTGGCCTGAAAACAAAAAAGGCAGGATAAACATCCTGCCTCAATATTCTTTTACCTATTTGCCTTATTAAGCTACCGGCACATTGCTTTTTTTGTAATGACCAGCTTTCAGTTTTTCTGCCATTGCGCTGTAAGCATCAAGTGTACGCTGTACATCTTCCAGGCTGTGTGTTGCCGTAGGTATCAAACGCAGGATGATCAGCCCCTTAGGTATTACCGGGTAGATTACTATGGAACAGAAAATACCATAGTTTTCGCGAAGGTCGCGGGTTAGCGCGGTGGCTTCGTAAAGGTCTCCTTTTAAAATAACCGGCGTTACCACGCTGTTGGTAATGCCAATATCAAAACCGCGTTCCTTTAAACCATTTTGCAGCGTGCGGGCAATGAGCCAAAGTTTTTCACGCAGCTCTGGCATGGTGCGCAGCATTTCAAAACGTTTTTTCGCGCCGATAACCATTGGCATTGGTAATGCCTTAGCAAATGTTTGCGAGCGCATGTTATAACGCAGGTAATCAATAATCTCGCGTTTAGCGGCAACAAAACCGCCTATGCCGGCCATTGATTTGGCGAAAGTGCCAAAGTAAACATCAACGTCATCAACACAATCCTGCGCTTCGTGCGTACCGGCGCCGGTAGGGCCCATGGTACCAAAACCATGCGCGTCATCCACCAGCATGCGGAATTTATATTTCTTTCGCAGCTCGCTAATCTCTTTCAGCTTGCCCATAGCACCCGACATACCAAACACACCTTCGGTGATCACCAATATGCCGCCGCCGGTCTGTTCGGCCAGCCTGGTGGCGCGCTCCAGTTGCTTTTCGCAGCTTTCAATATCGTTATGCTTATAAACAAAGCGTTTCCCCATGTGCAGGCGAACACCATCGATGATACAGGCATGCGATTCGGCATCGTAAACGATCACGTCGTTACGGTCAACCAGCGCGTCGATGATCGACACCATTCCCTGGTAACCATAGTTAAGCAGGAATGCCGCTTCCTTGCCCACAAAAGCGGCGAGGTCGTTCTCCAGCTCTTCGTGATGCTTTGAGTTGCCCGACATCATTCTGGCGCCCATCGGGTAAGCCATACCATAATCAGCCGCTGCCTGGGCATCGGTTTCGCGAATGATGGGATGATTAGCTAATCCAAGATAGTTGTTAAGGCTCCAAACGAGGTGTTCTTTACCGTTAAACATCATGTAGGGGCCGATCTCGCCCTCTAACTTAGGAAATGAAAAATAGCCATGCGACCATTTTTGATGCTGGCCGATAGGACCGCCAACACTTTTTAGAATCTTGTCGAATAAATCCAATTCACAGAACTTTAATTATTGCAAATATAGCGGTTTAGAAAATGTCTGTCAAATGACTAAAACGGAAAAGAACGTTGCATATTTTATGACCAAACTGACATTAAATCAAAAATGTCATTGCGAGGAACAGCTGAGAAAGTGCGGTGGTGTGACGAAGCAACCGCCTCGCATGTATAAGTAAGTGACGGGTTTGCTTCGTCGCCTTTGCGCTTTAGCCCTTTCGCTTCTTAGCAATGACAGGGTGACTTATTCGTAATGGCATGGTGCATTTTTAGCCCAACAAAAAAGCCTTTGCATAATATATGCAAAGGCTTCATACTCACTTTTATACTAATTTAATCAACGTTATCATGCAAAAATGAATTGTTGTTTCGTATTTCAACTTTTCCTTCGTTGTCAGGGATCAGGGTGAAGCGTGATACCTGGCTTTCATCTGATGCCGGTGTTTCCTGCAAGGCTATTTCCTTGCGTTTGTAGGCTGGCACATTTTCCATTTCCTGCAGGTTGCCGCTACGCAGTTTCATGCTCAGGTCTTTCAACCGCATAATGCGCTCGCGCGATTTACGCAGCTGCTCTTCCATGCTCTCCTCGGTCTTGTTGTCGTCAGCGCCGACAATTGGTTCCGGTTCAGGAATGGGTTCCGGCTCCGGTTCGGGCTGAAACTCTGCCTGTACCGGCTCGAAGTTCATTACCGGGTCAACCAGTTTAAAGGTAAAGCCTGCTTCTTCCGGTTCAGCTTCGGCAGGTTGTTCCTCGTCCATCAGGTTATGTTTAACTACTGATACAGGCTCCTCTGAGGCTGAACGGGCGAACAGGTCGAACAAGCCGGTTTGTGCCTGTTTAGGCGCTTCTTTTGCGGCTTCCCTGGCCGCTTCTTTGGCCTTCATGTAAGGGCCTTCAACAGGTTCTTCTTTTACCTGATTAATAAATTCATTTACCACTGGTTTAACCAAAGGTTCTTCAGGCATCAGCATAGAAACGATCTTCTTGTTGCTGCTTTCCTTTTCACGCTCATCTTTGGTTTGGAAACCGGTTGCAATAATGGTAACCGATATCTTTTCGCCCAGGTCTTCATCCAGGCAGTTACCCCAGATCAGGTCGGCAGCCAAGCCGGCTTCTTCCTGAATGTAATCGGTAATGATGCTCACTTCGTCCATGGTTACTTCTTTGGTACCTGAACTGATGTTGAGCAGGATATAGCGTGCGCCTTCTATCTCGTTATCCTTTAATAATGGCGATGACAAAGCACCTTCAACTGCTTTTAACGCGCGGTTTTCACCTTCGGCAGACGAGCTGCCCATTATGGCGACACCGCTGTCTTTCATTACGGTGCGCACATCTTTAAAGTCCACATTTATATAGCCCGGCAGCGTGATGATCTCGGCGATGCCTTTGGCGGCAGTAGTTAAAATATTATCTGCCTGTGCAAATGCCGAACCCAGCGTAAGGTTACCAAATATCTGGTGGAGCCTGTCGTTGGAAATCACAAGGTATGA
>JBQCIS010000349.1:0-13251 GCA_051953515.1 Mucilaginibacter sp. | reverse complement strand
ATAGGTACCTACCATACCCCTGTACTCCACTACGTGCGCACCAAACTTCTCGTACAATTTATAATGCTTGCCCGATTTAAACAGGCTGATGTCAAACTCGGTAAAGCGACTGTATGGTTCAACGTTAAGCATATCAACCGTCTGTGGATCAGGTGCTACTATGGTAGCAGCGGCCTTTTTTGCCGGCGTTTTTTCAGCAGCCGGTTTTTTGGTTTTGGCTGATGTCTTCGGCGCGGCTTCCGTTTTTTTAGCCGGAGCAGCTTTCTCCTTTACAGGCTTGGCCGATGCAGCAGCGCCGGCGGTAGCAGGGTTGGAAGTTACAACAGGAGTAGCCCTTTTGGTGGTGGCCTTTTTAGCAGGCGTTTTGTTTTCTTCGGGATTGGTAGTTTTCTTGGCCATGATGTGTTTGGGTATTTCGGATATCTCCTGTCTGCGGCAAACGGGATCTTCAATTTCGAATTTACATATAATTACAAAAAGTGCACTGTAGCGTATGTCACCCTGAGCTTGCCGAAGGGCACTTCAATCCTTCAAAAGAATCCTCACTTATCACATTGTCTGAACTCGAATTTTAGAGAATTTGTTGAATTTAAGAATTCTAAATCCTTTAAATTCAACAAATTCGAGTTCTGACTATCTCAACACCTCAATCTGCTTGAAGTTTTTACTGAAATCAAACTCTATATTTTTACTCTTATCCACCTTAAAATCGGTAATAGTTTTGCCATCTACAATGATCTTGCCCGGTTTAAATGGCAGGCCCATAATATTAAATTTATAGCCCTCGTAACGCGGAGTGTATAAGCCTTCCATCGTTTGCTCTATTTTCAGGCTCTTGCCGTCACCTTTTACCACAAATTTCTTTTCGAGGTAGATATCCTGCTCGTAGGCAAATGTTTCGCCATAATCTTCAAACACGAACGAGTTTGCTTCGTAGTCGCTGTAATAAACGTTCAGCTTCACTTCTTCTATCTGTTTCTGGCCAACGTATTGCATTACCGGGTATTCAGGTATTACCGAACCGGCTTTTACATATACCGGGATAATATCGAGCGGGGTATCGGTCATTACTTCCTGTCCGCCATCAACCATTTCGTTCGTCCAGAAGTTGTACCATTTGCCTTTGGGCAGATACACCTTGCGGCTGGTTTGACCTGGTTCCAATACCGGGCACACCAAAATTTTATCTCCATAAGTAAACTCATCCTGGCGGTAGTGGTTCATCAGTACATCCTGCTCCTGCATTACTACCGGGCGCAGTATCGGGAACCCATAACGATGATGCTCCCAGAACGCCGAGTACATGTATGGAATGAGCCTGTAACGCAGTTCAATAAACTTACGGTTGATAGAAGTGAATGGTTCGCCAAAGCTCCATGGCTCACGTTCTTTGGTATCGCCTGCAGAGTGCGCGCGCATAAACGGCGAGAAAGTGCCCATCTGTATCCAGCGGGTAAACAGCTCGCCATCAGGCTCGCCGCTGAACCCGCCTATATCGGTACCGCAGAATGGTATGCCCGAAACAGACAGTCGCTGGCACATGATATTACCTAATTGCAAATGCTCCCACGAGGCCACGTTATCACCCGTCCATACAGACGAGTAACGCTGCACGCCGGAATAACCAGCACGGGTAATAGTGAACGGCCTTTTATTTTTCATGATAGTGCGCAAGCCCTCGTAAGTGGCGCGAACCATTTGCATGCCATACACGTTATGTGCCTTACGGTGCGATCCGCGGAAACCATCATACTGGTGGCGCACATCATCAGGGAACGTGCCTGCGCCAAATACGGCAGGTTCGTTCATATCGTTCCACACACCGGCAACGCCCAATTCCACCAATTCATCAAACAAACTGCCCCACCAGGTACGTACCTCGGGGTTGGTAAAATCCGGGAACTGGCAGCGGCCCGGCCATACATGGCCCTCCATAAAGTAATCGTCGCTGCGGCGGCAGAAGTAGCGGTTCTTCTTTCCTTCCTTAAACACCCAATAGTTATCATCTACACGGATGCCCGGGTCAATGATCACAACGGTCTTGAAACCATCGGCGGCAAGGTCGCTGATCATCTTTTTAGGGTCGGGGAAATATTTTTTGTTCCAGGTGAAGCAGCGGTAGCCGTCCATGTAGTCGATATCCAGATAGATACCATCACACGGGATCTGATTATCGCGAAAGCCTTTGGCAATCTTACGCACCTTTGCTTCGGGATAGTAGCTCCAGCGGCATTGGTGATAGCCCAGCGCCCATAGCGGCGGCATAGGGTGCGTACCTGTGAGCTGGTGATAACTTTTAACCACATCCATCATGTGCGGACCGTGGATATAGTAGTACTGCAGTTCGCCGCCATCAGCCCAAAAGCTGGTTTTGGTTTTATCTTCGTTGCCGAAATCAAACTGTGCCTTAAATGTATTATCAAAAAAGATACCGTGCGCAATGTTATCCGACAAGCTGATATAGAACGGAATGCTGCGGTACAGCGGGTCCTGGTTCCAGGCAAACGAGTAAGCGTCGGTATTCCAGTTCTTCAGGCGCTTGCCGCGCAGGTTCAGCTCGGTAGGTTTATCGCCTAAGCCAAAAAAACTTTCGTTATCATGACAAGTTTTGGTGCAGAACACATAGTAGCCGCCAAATTTCAGGTTCTCTTCCCAGTGCATCGGTGTGGCATCCACACTGGTTATGTGGTTGGTTGCGTCTGAAAAAGCGATCAGAAAGTCTTGCTTGCTAATATGGCAGTTTACCTTACCTGTAGTAACCACAAATTCAGTTTCAGATTCTATTAAACTAAAATCCACATCTTTATTTGCCAGTTTCGGCACAGCATAAGAAAACTCATCCAGGAAAACGCCATGCGGCGCCAGCTTTACGCGGATAATGTCTTTATTAACAACAGTGATCTCAACTTTGGCGTCGCCATCAGTAAAATAGAACTTATTCCCCGATTGTTCCACATGCGTTGGTACGCCGAGGTATTTTTTCATCACAGGCTTTATTTCGGCCGCGGGGTTATTTACGTGATGAAATTCCTCTTCCTCTTCCAGTAGTTTATTGATCAGCAGATCGGAGTTCAGTATATTTTCTTCCATTAAACAAATTCAGTAGTTAGCAAAAAACGGTCGCTCTTACACTATCTTACACGCAATATACAATATTATGGCTGAATAAACACCTATAATTATGCCAGTTTTTGATAATCGTCAGCTAAACATTTTATTAATGAGCAAACACAAAATTTAAGCTATTGATTTAAAAAGCTTTAACAGTTTCGGGTTCATCAATAATATGTATCTTCTGGCTATCATCAACAAAAAGTATTGAAACTGCGCCCAATAACATAAACACTCCTGCCATTACCAGCCCATAAATTGCTTCACTGTTAAACAAATGCTTTACAATTAAGCTGCCTGTTAAACTGTTAACAATCTGCGGAAAAGTGATAAAAAAGTTAAACAAGCCCATATACACGCCTATTTTTCTTGCCGGAATGGAGCTTGACAGGATAGCGTAAGGCAATGCCAGAATACTTCCCCAGGCTAAGCCTACACCTATCATAGACAAGTAAAGCAAATTTTTATCCTGAATATAGAACATTGAGATCAGGCCTATGCCGCCTAACGCTAATGACAACGCATGCGTACGTTTACGGTTGATCCGTTTAACAATGAGTGGTAAACTAAGCGCATAAATTGCCGAAACCGCATTGTAAACGCCGAACATTTTTCCAACATGGTCGCTCGCATCATTAAAGGCCTGCGAAACGGTATCGCCCGCTGCTACGTGGTAAACATGGGCCGCAATAGCCGGCGTTGTAAACACCCACATAGAAAAAAGCGCGAACCATGAAAAGAACTGTACCACGCCCAATTGTTTCATGGTTTTTGGCATGTGCGCCAAATCATGAAAAAACTCTGAAATACCGCTGCTTCTTTTTTCTTGCGGTTCGTCTTCGTGGAAAGTTGCATAAACTTCAGGCGGATACTCTTTTGTGCGAATGACCGTCCATAAAATACAAGCAATCAATACAACACCGCCGATATAGAATGAAAACAGCAGATTATCAGGCACTATGCCTTTTGCCGCTGTTGAAGGCACATGCAGCCATTCACTCAATACAGAAGGTAAGGTTGAACCGATAATTGCGCCCACACCTATTAAACAGGTTTGCAAGGAAAAGCCCACATTGTGCTGATCGTCGGGCAAATTATCGGCAACCAATGCGCGGAACGGTTCCATTGCCACATTAAATGAAGCATCCATCAGCATCAGCATACCCGCGCCTACAAATATGGGCGGGATAAGAAATGCCAACCCTGATGAGTTAGGAAGAAAACATAACGCCACGCCCGATAACAGGGCCCCGGTTAGAAAATAGGGCCTGCGGCGACCTAATCGCGTCCATGTACGGTCGCTGTAATGGCCGATTATAGGTTGAATGATCATACCGGTTAATGGCGCCGCCAGCCAAAAAAGCGAAAGATTACCCACATCGGCGCCAAAGGTTTCGAGTATCCGACTGGCATATCCCGTTTGCAGCGCAAAGCCGAACTGTATGCCCAAAAAGCCAAAACTCATGTTCCATATCTGCCAGAAACTAAGACGCGGTTTGGCGACGATCTTTTTAGCGGTCATATTTATAATTGGTTTATCAATAGTCTTCTCCATTTTCCGGAAACGTTTCCGGAAGTCTAAAACTGTTGATTATTTTTCAAATAAAAAAATTTCAGCGGATAGATGGCTGGAATAATTTTAAAAAGGGAACATGACGTGAATCGGTAGGATAAAACCATGTCATTGCGAGCGGGTTGCGGGCAGGCACGTGCAGCGAAGCAACCTCGTCGCTTTGCTTGGCGACGAGGTTGCTTCGGCTTCCCTTGCGCACAGGCCTTGCTGAAGCCTCGCAATGACAGTACTGATAATATTTAAAACGCAAGCAGCAAAGCACTTACCGCGGGCACCATCACATTCAATCCATCGTTAATGTTACTGGTATGGTAAACGTTCCCGTTCAGCAGGTCGGTAAAGGTTACCGGGCCGTTAAGGTTTACGCGGTTCAGGAAGTCGTCGGCCAGTTTAACCACCATATTTTTATCATAACGATTAAAATTGGCTATCACCAGCACACGCTGCTTATCGGTATAACGGACGTAAAAATATATTCCCTGATCAAAACCCGGCTGATGCTCATTACACAGCATCATCTCGTAAAATTCGCCGGTGCTCAATGCTTCGTTTGCGGCTACCGCATTTAACAATTTGCTATAAAAGCTACGCAGACTTTTTTGATCATCGGATAACTGTCCGCCATCGAAACGGCCGCCGTTCATCCATTTCTGATGTTCGGGCACACCGCAGTAGTCGAAAATACTGGTACGCGGATCGCCACCAAAACCCTGCTGACCGCTTGCAGGTTCGCCCACCTCCTGTCCAGAATAGATCATCACCGGCCCGGTATTCAACGTTGCCGAAACCACCATGCCCGGCACAGCCAGCCACGGATTGCCCGCAAATGCACCACTGGCAATACGCTCCTCGTCGTGGTTTTCCATAAAGCGCAGCATGTGGTGGTCTATACCATTGGTATCGTGGTTCCATACTGCGTTGATGCACCATGTTGAAGCCCCGTATTCGTTACGCGTGAGGCGTTTGATGGTATCGTATAACCCAACCTTATCGTACAGGTAATCGAAGCCCGCGTTAATGTATGGGCGGTATAGGCCCACCTGGTAAGCTTCGCCGATAAATAGCAGGCCAGGAA
Source organism: Mucilaginibacter sp. (assembly GCA_051953515.1). Lineage (GTDB taxonomy): Bacteria > Bacteroidota > Bacteroidia > Sphingobacteriales > Sphingobacteriaceae > Mucilaginibacter. The sequence goes on along the minus strand of JBQCIS010000349.1, from coordinate 7,492 downwards.
ATTCAGATTTCAGCTTTGGTATCAGCCATGCCCAGAATTCAACCGGCACCATCTCTATCATGTCACAGCGGAAACCATCTATCCCCTTTCCGCTCCAGTAAACCAGAATATCATACAACTTGTTCCACAGCGGCGGCACGGGGTCAAAATGCGGTGAGCGGCCATTCAGGTAATCCAGCCCGTAATTGAGCTTTATGGTCTCAAACCAGTCATATATCGAAGGCGAGGCACTGAAAACATCGTTACCTGTAGCTTTAGCAGGGGTTTCGTCAAACTTGCCGTCTTTCAAATCGCTTTTAAACTCCTCACCACCTGGGTTATAGCCACCCGGCACCACAAAGGGCTGACCGGGGATATAATAGAAATCATTTCTTGGGTCGAAGGCTTTGGTTTTATCGTCATCCTCACCAAAATCGCGCACGCCTTCAGGTTTCGCATCCGATGAATAAGTGCGCGCCACGTGGTTCGGGATAAAATCCATAATCACCTTCATACCGGCCTTATGCGTACGGCTGATCAGCGCTTCCCATTCGGCCAGGCGGGCATTTACGTTAATGGCAAGATCGGGGTCAACATCATAATAATCTTTTACTGCGTATGGCGAGCCGGCACGCCCTTTTACCACATCCGGATCGTCGGCCTTAATGCCGAAAGACGAATAATCCGTCATGGTGGCATGTTCAATCACCCCGGTATAAAATATATGTGTAATGCCAAGGTCTTTCAGCTCAGTAAGTGCCTTATCGGCAATGTCGTTAAACTTACCGCAGCCGTTTTCCTGTATCGATCCGTAAAATTTATTGGTGGTATTGGTATTGCCAAACAAACGCGGCAACAACTGGTAAATAATGAGTTTGTTAGAGGAGATACTCATATTGACTTAACTATTCGTTTCAGAACGTTGTTTTATCACCTTTAAAATATTCTGTTGAATATCTTTCATTATCCAGCCGGCCCAAATTCCGGCATAAAAATTAAAAGTTGTATTTAGCTTAAACCTGCTGTATAATTTTAGCTTATAAGAATTTTTACCGATTGGCTCAAGCTTGTAAGTGCCTGTGAGTACATTAAAATAATCACCGCCAATAACAATATGTTTGTCCATTGTCGTAGATGGAATATCATAAGGGTTCGCATGTATAGTGAAAACCATAAGTTCGGAAGGCTTATATTGAGTTACCCGTTCATTGAAGATCAATCCCTTATCAAAGATCGCCAGCCTGCTTCCACCAACTGCATCAGTATCCAACTCCGCTTTTATTGGACGCGGAAACCCAAGAAATCGAGTGAATCTGGCACTATCTTGTTCTTGAGTTATATTTCTCACCCTGGTAACATTCTGCCAAATTTTTTCTTTAGGAGCCTGAATGTTTATTTCGGTATATGCGGTGTAAATTATTGAAGAAGATATTATAGAACGTTCAATAGGAGATAATAGAAATGGGAGCAACACTATTATAGATAACCGAAGTTTTTCATGTTTTTCCTTGCGGTAGCGATGTGCCGTTAAGCCCCCAAGACTTGCCATTGGCAGAAAAATTGGCAAAGCCATCAACCAACATGCCCAACCTTCTACGCTAAAAAGCAGTGTGACACACAATAAAGCAAATACAGATATCCATGGAACGATTATCGCATAGGTCCTGCTGTACAATTCTTTTCGTTCTGCTATTAAAATAGTAACATAGCCAATGATAAATGGGACGAGGAGAAGGAATGACAAACTCATTACAGAGATTAATGCGCCTGCCCAGGCGGCATCAAAGAGCAGCCTCAATATCAGGCCAATTATTACTGCCGCAAGTACGCCATACAATAACCACTTAAAGCTATTCCTCATAATGATGGACTATTTTACTTTTAGCGGCAATCTTATACTCCATGTCATAAAGCGAGATAGTGGCACACTCCTGCTTATTATTACAACTCCTCCAACATCCCAATCGTCATCTTATCCAGCCCGCTGATCACCATGTCGGCTTCGGTAAGCACATCCGGCGAGCCGATGCCTACAGCTTTCATACCGCCGTTCTTGGCTGCTTCCACGCCGGCTATGGCATCCTCAAACACTACACAGTTTGCCGGGGCAACACCCACTGCTTCAGCACCTTTCAGAAAAACTTCCGGGTCGGGTTTGGCTTTTGACACTTTGTTGCCATCAATCACGGCATCGAACATGTCAACCAGGTTAATCTTCTCCAGTATCATCATAGAATTTTTACTGGCCGAACCTAAAGCGATCTTTAATCCCGCCGCGCGACAAGCTTCTAAAAACTCTTTTGCGCCGGGCAAAATTTCGGCAGGTGTCATCTTGCTGATCATATCCACATACCAGCTGTTTTTCAATGCGGCCAGTTCTTCCTGTTCGGCAGCGGTTTTGGTAACCCCGCCCCATTGCAGGATAAGTTCGAGCGAGCGCACGCGGCTCACGCCTTTCAGCTGTTCGTTCTGGTGTTCGGTAATGTCAAACCCCAACTGGTTTGCCAGTTTTTTCCAGGCTTTATAGTGATAAACCGCAGTATCAACAATCACCCCGTCAAGATCAAAAATGCAGGCTTTTATAGTATTCATTTTAAGTATGTAAAACCGACACTAAAGTAGGGTTTTTAGCGGATTTGACTAAAAAATATTAAGAGACGCTGGTGAGAGTCAAGAGGCAAGAATCAGGAAGCAATAAAACTGCAAAACAGTAAAACAAGGCAATGCTTATATAAAGGTAAAGCCTATATATATTCGTTTAAACATCACTTTTTAAAATACATCTTGCTTCTTGTCTCTTGATTCCTGATTCTATTCTTTATTCCTTGATTCTATTTTACTATACTTGTTTATATAAAAATCTGCCTTTAATGAAACTCTTTAAAGCATTTCTATCGCTTGCTGTTACATTATTACTGATATGGACATTGCAAATTAAGATAGGCCCGTTGCCGCCCCTGGGTAAGTTTCTTAACCCGGTAACCGGTTTCTGGCAAAATGCAGAAGGCAGGCAGGTTAATCTTTCAGAAACGCTCAATCTTCCTGGTTTACAGGCTGAAGTAACAATCGACTACGATGAGCACATGATCCCGCATATCTTCGCCAAAAACGATCACGACCTGTATTATGCACAGGGCTATGTAACCGCGCATGACCGCCTGTGGCAGATGGACATTCAAACGCGCAGCGCGTCGGGCAGATTGGCGGAAGTGATCGGTCCGGCGGCTTTAAGCCACGACCGATATGAGCGCCGCATGGGTATGTGTTACGGAGCCGAGAACACCGCCAACCAAATGATGGCCGACCCGCTGATGCATACCGTATTACTGGCATATACCGATGGCGTGAATGCCTATATCCGCCAGCTGCCACCAAAGGACTATCCTATAGAGTTTAAGTTACTGGATTATGCGCCGGAAGAGTGGAAGCCCATCAACTGCGCCTATTTGCTTAAGCTGATGTCGGAAACGCTGGCCGGAGGCTCAGACCAGTTTGCCATGACGAATGACCTGAAACGTTTCGGGCCGAAGATTATGAAAGACCTTTTCCCGGATTATCCTTTTCATGAGGATCCGATCATTCCAGTTGGCACAAAATGGAACTTTAAAGCATTACCTGTTCCTAAACCTTCGGCAAGCTTCCTTGCGCAGACGAATGACAGCATCCATCCAGCCGAAAAAATTCCCGGAATCGGCAGCAATAACTGGGCGGTAAGCGGCAGTAAAACAACCAGCGGCTACCCCATTTTAGCCAATGACCCGCATCTGAACCTCACTTTTCCGTCTATCTGGTACCAGATGCAGCTCAATTCCTCAACCGTGAATGTAAACGGTGTTTCGCTGCCGGGCGCGCCGGGCATTGTGATCGGGTATAACAACCATGTAAGCTGGGGCGTAACCAACTTAGGCGCTGATGTCCTCGACTGGTACCAGATTAAGTTTAAAGACGCCTCGAAAAACGAATATTGGTACAACAACCGCTGGAACAAGGTTAAACGCCGCGTTGAAATTATAAAAATACGCGGGCAAGCCGCAGAATACGATACAGTTATCTATACCCATCAGGGGCCTGTGGTTTACGAGGATCAAGCCAAAAAAGAAAAGGGGTATATGCCCAAAATACCTATTGGCGCAGCAATGCGATGGATAGCGCACGATTCATCGATAGACATGAAAACGTTCTATTATCTCAATCGCGCCAGCAATTACGACGATTACCGCAAAGCCCTCACCTACTTTACAGCACCTGCGCAAAATTTCATCTTCGCCAGTACGGATAACGATATCGCTATTACCCCGAACGGCAAATTACCGCTGAAATTCAGGGATCAGGGCGAATACATTATGGACGGCAGCGACCCGGCCAACGACTGGCATGGATGGATACCGGCAGACCAGAATCCGACAGTAAAAAACCCGCCGCGCGGCTTTGTAAGTTCTGCCAATCAGTCGTCTGCCGATACAACTTATCCTTATTATATAGGCCGCGATTTTGAGTCGTATTACCGCGCCAAACGCATTAATGACAGATTGACCGCAATGAAGAATATCACCGTGGACAGCATACGTAAAATGCAAACGGATGATTACAGCGTGCTGGCCGAAGACATTTTACCAACCCTGTTAAAATATCTCGATCTAACCAAACTGGACAAAACGCATTTAAAAGCCTATAATACTGTAAAACATTGGAATAGGCACTATGCAGGCAACGCTGTAGGCGCCAGTATTTTCGACGGCTGGTGGAAACGGTTCTATACCATAGTTTGGGGCGATAAGTTTACCGTTAAGAATGTTTTCCTGAAAGAACCGTCGTATGACAGGACAGAAAAGTTGCTTTTGACAGAACCCAACTCCAAATGGTTTGATAATACCACAACTGCGGCCGTTGAAACCTGCGTAAGTGATGTTAACGATGCCTTTATTTCTGCGGTAGATACTTTGCAGAAGAACCATGGCAATATTGGCCAGAAATGGGCCTGGGGCAATGTAAAATCAACTTATATTGATCATTTGGCAAGCCTGCCGGGCTTTGGAACCGGGCATTTCGTATCCGGCGGAACAGGCGGGGTGATTAATGCCCTGCGTAATAATAACGGTCCGTCGTGGCGAATGGTGGTAGCTTTAGGTCCGCAGGTAAAAGGTTATGGCGTTTTCCCAGGCGGCGAATCAGGTAATCCGGGCAGTTTTTATTATGATGATATGGTAAAAACCTGGCAAAACGGACAGCTTTATGAAATGCTGTTTATGCAATCACCTGATGATAAGAAAGATAAGATCAAAAAGACTGTCAGCCTGAAACCGGCAAAGCAATAATAATTAATTACAACCTGATAATCAGATACAAAGTGTTACTCCTCATCATATTCATCCTTTCGCTGCTCGCAGGGTTCATATTGCCCTGGTGGGTAATTGCTGTTATCGCCTTTTTTGCAGCATTTTTTATGGGTAAAACCTCTGGCAAAAGCTTTGGAAGCGGATTTTTGGCAGTAGCCGTTGCCTGGATCATCCTGATGCTCATCAGATCAATCCCCAACGAAAATGTGCTTGCAGGCCGTGTTTCGGCACTTTTTCATTTACCCGGCTGGATCTGGATTGTTTTAGTCACAGCAATTATCGGCGGTTTAGTTGGCGGATTGGCCGCCATGAGCGGTTTTCTGTTCAAAAAGGCCTTCACAAAAACAGGAAAGCGCTAATAAGCAACCAATCATTACTTATTAACGCTTTTAAAAAGCGGTTATGAGAACCGCTTACGGTTATTTCTTTTTTTGCTCAGCAGCTTTGTTTGTTGCCGGGGCTTTTGCGGCAGATTTCTCAGTTTTTACCGTGGGTTTTGCTGTTCGTTTTTCGGTCTTTGCAGCGGGAGTTACTTTTGCTTTGGTTTCAACCTTTTTAGGTGCTTCAGCTTTAGCGTTGGCTTGAATTTCCTTCGCCGGTTCTGTAACGGTTTTTTCTACAATTTTCAGTTCTTTTACTATCGCTTTTGCCAGCTTTTTTGAACCTTTTTTAACAGTTTTTGATAGTTTTTCGGCATCTTTTTCAAATTTGGCGGTGAGAGAGGTCAGGTCTGCTATTAGTTTATTTTGTATAGCCTTTCTTGCAGTCTTTTTTGCTGAAGGTGCTTTTGCTTTTTTATCGGGTTTTTTCATATATAGTTGTGTGTGCGGCCCAAAGTTATGTTATTAACAAATTAATTCAATATTATGTTTATGTTAAGTTCAATTTATCAACTTAACATTCAATTACTTACAAACGCAAAAAAGCTGCATTTAGCAGCTCAATTATGATGGGGTTTAAGAACAGTTTCTTTTCGGGCAGGGCGGGCGATCCCTTCGATTTTATAATATAAAGACTATCACACAACGGCGATACCGTTTACGCCATCAAAGAAATATACCGGGTGTTTAAATAATAAAAAGTACCGGTTATCAGATTATTATATTTAGGTTAACTCAGAGATTAGAGATCAGTTTGAGCATACTGCTGATCTCTAATCTCTAATCAACTACTACCGCTACTGCAATATAGGTTGCCCGCCGTATGTAGCTGATTTAAGGAGCTTTTCGGCAACTGTAACCGCGGCAGGCGAAAGTTTGGCGTAATCGAGGTCGTTACAGAATTTTTGGCCATCGTGAATGTTCCACCATAACATTTTTACAACCTTGGTAGCGCGGTCTTTAGAGCGTCCGTTATAATTCTGTTCTTTATAGATAAGCGCCCATGTGAGGCCGGCTATCGGGTAGCCGTCTTTAGCATCGGTATTGCTGATAGACGCCTTAGCATCTGCAGGAATATCGATATTACCCGCAGCGCTGGTTGATGCTACTGTTGGGGTTACGAAGTTGCCGCTTTTGTTCTGTATATCGGCAAAGGTCATTTTGTTTTGCATAGCGTATGCAAGCTCAATGTAACCGATACCGCCAGGTGTTTGCCTGATGAGGCCTGCAACGCCTTCGTTGCCTTTGCTGCCTATACCAGCGGGCCAGTTAATAGCCGAACCTTTGCCGGGACTTTTTGCCCAATCCGCGCTAACTTTCGACAGGTAGGTAGTGAATATATTGGTAGTGCCGCTGCCATCTGCACGGTGCGCCACGAAAATATTTAGGTCGGGCAAATTAAGTCCCGGGTTTATCTTAGCAATCTGCGGGTCGTTCCATTTGGTGATCTTGCCCAGGAAAATATTAGCAAGAACATCAGGTGTAAGCTTAAGCGTGCCTTTCAATTGCGGCAAATTATAGCTGAGTACCACAGCCCCGGCGCACATGGGGATATGCAGTACATCAACACCCATTTTTTTGGTTTGCTCATCGTTAAGAGGTGCGTCTGAATCGCCGAAGTCGATGGTTTTATTGGTAAGCTGCAGAATGCCGCCGCCCGAACCGATAGACTGGTAATTAACAGTCACCCCCGTTGTTTTTTTATATTCATCAAACATTTTGGAGAACAGCGGGTACACGAAGGTACTTCCGGCACCGAGGATGGTATTATCGTCGCTCATGGCGCTGCTGCCGGAG
>JBQCIS010000348.1:0-4601 GCA_051953515.1 Mucilaginibacter sp. | reverse complement strand
ATCCCCAATTTAGATGCTGATGACGGGCCGGATAAAGTGAAGCCATTTGTGGATGTTTCCGCTAATGTTGGTATTGATCTGAATAGCAGAGCCGGCGGCTCAATCGTTGACGATTTCGACGGTGACGGGTATCTCGACATTATTACATCGGGCATGGATCTGCAGGATCACATGCATTATTTTCATAACAACGGAGATGGCACCTTCAGTGACCGTACCGCTAAAAGTGGTTTGCAAAACGAGGTTGGCGGTCTGAATATTGAACAAACCGATTACAATAACGATGGGCATCCGGATATTTTTGTAATGCGGGGAGGCTGGCTTCGGAATGGTTTTGGCGATCAGCCCTGTTCGTTACTCAAAAACAACGGCGATGGCACATTCACTGATGTAACTTTTGCCGCCGGGTTGAAATTTATGCATCCTACGCAAACTGCGGTTTGGGCCGATTTTAATAATGATGGCTGGCTGGATGTTTTCATAGGGATGGAAAGCCAAGGTATATACAATACTAAAAACAATCACCCATCGGCGCTTTATATAAACAATCACAACGGTACATTTAGCGAAATGGCTGAAAAGGCTAATTGCCAGATCAACGATTTTGTAAAGGGCGTAACATCAGCAGATTACAACAACGATGGCTGGCCGGACATTTTCGTATCGACAATGAGTGGAAGGAAATATTTGCTGAAAAACAAATGTAAAAGCGGCAAAAATGTATGTTTTGAAGATGTTACATATAAAGCAGGCATTGATATCCAACAAAATACGTTTACTACCTGGTTTTTTGATTATAACAATGATGGCTGGCCCGATATTTTGGTTAGCAGTTACAATTTTAGCACAACCCTGGGTTATTACGCTGCTTTAGAGGCTTTAGGAACTCCTGTGCCTGATAATGGCAATATTTTTCTGTTTAAAAATAACCATGATGGTACGTTTACAAATGTAACACACAAAGTAGGATTGGATAAGGTGGTATTTAGCATGGGGGGCAATTTTGGCGATATTGATAATGATGGCTTTCCGGATCTGTATTTTGGAACCGGCAACCCTGATTTTGGGTCGCTTATACCCAATAAGCTTTTCCGGAATATTGGCGGCAAAAAATTTGCAGATGTAACGCGTTCATCACGTACCGGCAATTTACAGAAAGGGCATGGCGTGTCTTTTGCTGATTTCAGAAATAACGGCCTGCAAGATATATTCATCGAGATGGGCGGTGCGTATTCAGGCGATGCTTATAAAAGCGCATTGTATCTCAATCCGGGGCAAAATAATAATAATTGGATAGGTTTAAAACTGGTGGGAACAAAGGCAAACAGATCTGCTATTGGCTCGCGAATTAAGGTAACATTTACAGAAAAGGGTGTAAAGAGGAGTGTATTTAAGGATGTTAACTCCGGCGGAAGCTTTGGTTCATCCCCGCTCCGGCAAGAAATAGGCATAGGCCAGGCTGATGTTATTGATGATATCGAAATCCTGTGGGCGGGTAGTGGCTCTGTGCAGCACCTCTATAAGGTAAAGCCGGATCAATTGCTGCAGGTAACAGAAGGCGGCAAGGTAACGCCAATTAATTTGAAGATACTAAACTTTAATACCGGACCGCATATGTCAATGTCGATGTAAAGACTTTTATTTTTGAAAGTTTAACAAAGAGGCTTTTTAAGTGGTGTGAAGACGAGGTATTGAGGCGAACACCCTTCTGTTTATTTTGATGTTCATTGGTATATCGAATGTCAAATGGTGAATAGATGGTGACAGGCCCATTAAATCTACCCGCTACAAAAAATGGTGGATAAACTTAAGCCCAAATAATTTTTAATCTTGGAATTAATATTTAGAGAAGTTCGTTATCGATCACTTATTGATTACCAATGACTGACCAGCGATTATCCGTTCATTGGTGGCTTTTTAAAGTGGTTGGCCTAATTGAAAAAACGGTGCACGAGTAAGGAAGACTCGCACGCCGTTTTTTCAACGTTATCGCTAAACTAATTGATTAATTTGGAACGATGTTAGCTGCATAAGCCGGAGGCGACACTATATTCTTCCAAGCGGTACCGATGGAGGTTAGGGCATAATTACCGGTCGGTCCCGTAGTTGGTGGTAGAGCATTGGGGAAGAAATAGGAATACCGTTCAACATACGGCTGTGCGTTTAACCATGCCGCGGCATTCCGCATAAAAATCTCATGTACATTGGAACTGGTGCGGTTTGGGTTCGCATTGAATTCGGTGATCCAAATCATTTGCGCCGGGTAAGCATTATGCACATTCGTTATATAAGTCTTAAACCGGTTAAGTACCGCATTAGCTGTTAATGAGTCAGTGGCTAAAGTCTGTGTTTGGTTTCCCCAATCGTACCAGTGTATGGGAATAAAGTCTACCCGTTCTTTTTGCGCTGCCGCACCAGACATAAATAGTGTTAGCCACTTGCCTGCTCCGAAAGCATTTCCTTGTTGTACCGCCGGCGCGCCAAGTCGCAGTCCGGTGCTCAACATCACTTTATATCTGTTAACGGCGGTGTCAACCGGAATATTGGACTGGTTGACGTTATCCGGCTCATTGAAAGAGAGGATATGATCGATGCCCTGCAAGCCGATAAAATAATTGGCGATATCTGCTGAAGCGGTTTTTTTGCCCCAGGTCATTGGCACAAATTCGTGCGGTGTATTATGATATTTTACAGAATCTGCCCAGTAATAGAACCAGTCTGCATTCAAGACTGCGATCACATTGGTATCAATGTATGCCGTACCTTTTTTGGTAATATTCTCAAGTGGGATATACCGGACGAACGACACTTTGTTGATCAGGCGGGACGGGAGATTCTGATGGAGCGAGCTGACCGCAGCCACATAAGTGATCGATTCTCCTGTGCCGTCTACATTTTCGGCAAAAGTGACCATGTAACCCTGCGGCACGTCGAACGACTGGATGGTGTTGTCAAAGCCACTGGGCAGGGCCTGGTAACCCGAGCCGGTGGCCCCGGCTCCTTCGTAAATTACGCCCACCTGAAGATCGGCCGATGGCGCGGTTTGGTTAGGATTCTGATACACGGTTAATCCAGTCGATGAGAATGCGCTAAGATGCTGCGCACTTTTTCCTCCCTGATTCTGGCTGGGATTTAAAGCATTTTTAGAACAACTTGCAAATAACCAGAAGGACAAGCCTACTGTTAACATCGTTAATTGTACTTTCATAATGAAATAAATTAAAAATTTAATTGGTTAATAATTAATTGGTTATTGATTTATTCGAGGTGATCAAAATGAGAAATGACCTTTCGAACCAAGGCAAGTTGAAAAATATGATTCAACAAAAAAATGCGCTGCCGCAGATTGAACAGTTGCACCCCCTTAATTGAAACGACACCCCCTAAAACCGGCAAAATCAAATTGGTGAATTCAAATATCAAATAGGGCGGAATTGACCATTTAAAGATCCTGGGTCCAATGAAGGCAAGAGGCTTCAAACTTTAACTATAAGGCATCCCTCAAAGACAAGTTATAAGCTGTTATTTGCATAAGCCAATCGATATGCTTAAATCGTTTAAGTATTTGATAATAAATAATTTATATAAAAATTAATGTTAAAAAATCACTTGATTGTATGCAATCTTGTATGTGGCGCAAAAAAAACCGCGAAATCTGTGAGATTTCGCGGAAAGTTAGTGGAGGCGATGGGGTTGAGGTTGAATTATTTGCAGCGGTTTCGCCTGATTTTGACCTGTTTTGCATTCACCTAAAACAGTTGTTAAATTTGGTTGATGATATGGAAAAGTCCGCAAAAAAAGAGAATTAATATATCTTCTCTGGCCGGATTTAGTTGAACGAATTCCTAAAGTCAAGCGGGGAAAGTTTCGTTTTGGCCTTGAACAGTTTACTGAATGACTGCGGGTGCTCAAAGCCCAGTTCATAAGCGATCTCGCTTACGGTCAGGGTGGTGGTCGACAACCTTTCTTTCGCCTTCTCGATCAGCTTTTCATGAATGTGCTGCTGGGTACTTTGCCCGGTCAGCACTTTGAGTAGTCCGCTCAGGTAATTGGGTGAGATATGCAGCTGTTCAGCCACATAGGCAACAGTCGGTAAGCCTTTCTGCAGCAGCGCTTCATCACTGAAATAGACAGTTAGTACTTGTTCCAACCGGTCCAGTACGTGGTGGTTATCGATCTTCCGGGTCAGGAACTGCCTGTGGTAGAACCGTTCCGTATAAGTCAGCAGTAGTTCGATTTGTGCGATGATGACATCCTGGCTGAATGCGTCAATATTTGCCCGGCATTCTTCATCGATACGCTGCATGATCTCTATCAGCAACGATTCTTCTTTGGGCGAAAGAAACAGCGCTTCATTGACCGCATAATCAAAATAAGCATATTTTTTAATGTTTTTGGCCAGCCGCGTATGCCAAAGAAGGTCGGGATGGATCAGCAGGTTCCAACCCGTTGGCTGGCTTTCCTGGTGGTGGTCCGTCTCCACGCGCAGCACCTGGCCGGGCGACATGCAGAACATGATGCCTTCGTTGAAATCATAAGGTTTCTGGCCATATTTCATTTTGACGTTGAAATTCCGCTTCACCGCGATGGAATAAAAATCC
>JBQCIS010000347.1:0-12743 GCA_051953515.1 Mucilaginibacter sp. | reverse complement strand
TTAGAGATAACATCCGCACCGGAAATAGTTGGGAAATAGCCCCATCTGTTTTGCGGCGACAGCAGGGAAGAACCATCTGCACGAAACGACCCGGATATGTAGTATGTTTCTTTAAAATCATACTGAACCCTGGAAAAATACGAGCTCATTTTTCCAAAAGGACCTGCCCCCGGCTGATAACTGCCGCTGGCGTCAACCAATGTAGCGCCGGCAGACACATACCTGTATGGTTCTGAATCGTATGGAATATCCTGCCTGTATACATATGAGTTTTGATAAACATAATTATCGGCTGACTGGCCAAGCAAAATATTAATGTGGTGGTTATTAAAGTTGCCAACGTAATTCAGGGTATTATCAATCTGCCAACGATAATCCTCAACTGTATTTTGCGACACCTGTGATTTATCATTATAGTCTAAAGGATCGATATAGTATTTAGGTACATAATTGGTTTGGTTAGAAGTATTATAAAAGCCTGAAAAACTTGTTTTAAATGTCAGGCCCTTTATCGGTGAAACTTCCAGGTAAGCAGAACCCTGCGTGCCAAAATATTTTGTACCGTTGAAATCTCGGGCCATTTGGGCAACAGGATTATCAAAGCTGCTAAAATCCGAACGGGTGAATTGACTATATACAGGATTGTATGCCGTAAAATCCCAGCTATTTGGATTGCTGGCAGCGTAAGCATTTACATCAGCAGCAGTTTGGGCAGCCGACTTTGTTACCGCAACATTGGGAGCAATTAACATGATGTCGGTTAAATTTGTTCCGCCGCCATCACCATACTTTTCAAATCTCGGAGCCAGGTTTACCCCCATTTTAAATACCTTCGAGATCTTGTAATCTATGTTAAATCGTGTAGTGACTTTTTCATAATCGCCTGTTCCTCTTTGCGCATCGAAATTGCTTGTTTGATCAAAATACCCCACACTTCCATAAAAAGACAATCCGTTTTTTTCGGAAGATAAGCTTAGGTTATAGTTATGGGTATATGAGTTTTTTATAGTTTGATTCCACCAATTGGTGTTGATACCGGAAGCTGCGCCATTTGGGGGCAGTGTTTCATTATTTGCCGCATACACTTTAGTATAAAACCCCAGGTATTCGGGTGTTGCAGCCAGGTTTGGATTTTCAAGGTGGTTCATACCTGATGTTCCATTAAAATTAATTTGCGTTTTACCGTTGGCGCCTCTTTTTGTGGTAATGATGATAACACCTTCCCCACCCCTTGAACCGTATATAGCTGTCGCAGCCGCATCCTTTAACACATCAACCCTGGCAATATCTGCGGGATTGATATCATTCAGACTACCATAAGCAGTAACCACGCCATCAACAACAATCAGCGGATTGCTCGCCCCGGTTATTGTGGCGAAGCCGCGTACCAGCAGCTTTGGTGAGGCACCGGGCGTGCCTCCCCCGTCAATCACTTCCAAGCCAGGAACCTTACCTTGCAAAGTTTCACCAACGTTACTCGTGGTAGTAGGCGCAATATCCTTGCTGGTTACCGAAGATACTGCGGTAGTAACACTACGCCTGGTTATAGATTGGTATCCGATAACAACCGCCTCATTCAGCGCAATGTTTGAAATATGAAGTTTAGCATTATAAACCCCGGCTGAAGTAACCGGTATCTTTAACGCATCATAACCGATAAAGCTGAATATTAAGGTATCTGTGGGTTTTGCTGCTATCGAGAAATTCCCCCTGGCATCAGTGGCAGCAGCTATATGGGTAGTGTTTACCTTAACGGTAACCCCAATAAGCGGTTGATCATTTTCATCTGTTACTTTACCTTTTACATTTCTGTTTTGAGCGAAAGCTGTAAAAATGGTAAATAACAGGAGACATGAAAGTAATGTAAATCTTTGTTTCATAATCAGGTTCTTAATTGAATAATTGGTATCGACAAAACTAACTTTGCAGCTGCCCGTTTCAATAGACAATGCTTTTCAAAAGATGGATTATATTACGAATATTGAACTATAAATATCACCATTACCATGTGATTCGGACAGTAGTAAATGACTTGCCAGGAAAATCAACCACGTAATAATTAAGATTCACATTGCTGGCACTCCAGATAAGCTTATTATTTTCCGTTGCACTCGTACGGTATATATTGATGGTTTTTATATTTCCGCCAAATTTTAATGTATCCCTGTTTTGAGCATAAGTATTCCAGTTAACTACATTAATATCAGCGTGTGTACCTGCCGTAAATGCGCTTACATTGGCGCTTCCAAATTGAGTTATATTATATAAATAAGTAGGAATATAATATTCATTCAACAAATTGGCGGTATATTGCTGATACGCATAGTAGTTTTTGTATCGCTGAGCCGCTGCGCCCCATGGCGTATACAGCAAACCACCAAAATTGCTTGTAGGAGCCCCCCATTCAAAATACAGCCACCCCCTTGACCCGCCCTGAAAAGCATCATTAAATTTATTGACAAGGTCAAGCGCCGCTGTCAGCGCGGTAGTATCAGGCTCATTTAACCCGGTATGCCATTCAGTCATATATAAACCGCTGCTACCTGCTGCTGATGAGGCGGAAGTAAAATTGGCGGCAGAACTGCCTTGATATTGGTGTGTGGTAAAGAAATTAATATTCCCCGAATCATTGAGCGGCGAAATGTAGCTATTGGTATTTGCAACGTTAATACAATCGGGCGAAGCAAATTGCGGAACAGTTACGCCATATGAAGGCAGGTGGGCTTTAAGCCAGTTACCGGTATACTTATACACGCTATCGGCTTGCACGGGTGTATAAACCGCTGCGTCATAAGGGATCGTAGGTGCATCTGCGGTATCATCCGGCTCATTCATCAAACTCAGGTAGCTTACTGTAATGCCGTTATTTTTCAGGTTTTGAAGATGAGCGTAAACAAATTCACCAAATTCTGCATAGGCGTTTGATACTGTAGCATTTAGCGTGCCTCCACTGTCAACCTTCATGTTAGTCTTAAGATATTTAGGAGGCGAAAGGACGATAGCCCAGATTTTGATATTAGGATTGATGGACTGTGCTTTCTTTGCCGCTGTGATTTGATTAACCAGGTTTGAGTTTGATGTGAAATTAAACTTACTAAAGTCCGTTACATTCGGATCACTATTGTCATTAACATCCTCAACGCCTCCAGCCCATAATACAATTTTAAACACGTTTACATTCAGGTCGCGCCACATCCAATTTGCTGCAGTATCATAGTTGGTGATCCCGTTTACAATATGCCCGCTGTAAAAATAGGTTCCGGCGCCAATCAGGTCAACCTTTTGTTGGGGGCCTCCAATAAACACATTAATACTGCCTCCGGATGCGTCGGCAAATGTTGATTTCCCCGATTTGATATTTAGGAACTGGTTTACACTTTGTGAACTTTTCTTACAGGACGCAGCCATGAATACGAAATACAATAGCATGCCTGTTAAAGTTGCTTTAGTCGTTCTCATAATTTTTAATAATTGGTTCTGTAATTTTCGGTAAGTGAAGGCAAAAATAGAATGGATAGAATTTTGGAAAAGATGGACTATTTTACTACCATTTTAAAAATTACAATTTGTAGATTTGATTGATAATACTTTCTGAAAATGCTAATATTGTGTTCCTTTTTCTTCCAATTCAGTTGATTTAATGCAGAAGCCCATGAATTTTAAAAAAGATGGATTTGACGGACAAAGGGCAATTGTGCTTCCTAAATCAATTATTAATCAGTATTGCCAGGGCAATGTGTTAATTAACCGGGCTTATATTACCGATATCGGATATTATCCCAGGGCAAAATTCCATTTACGTAAGCGCCCGCATGGAGCTGAGCAAAATATTTTAATTTACTGTGTTGAAGGTGTTGGAAGTGTGACTATTGGTACATCAAATCAAAACATCCGTTCAGGTGATTTTTTTGTCATCCCAAAAAACATTACCCATTCTTATAAGACAGAAGAGAACAATCCGTGGACAATTTTTTGGTGCCACTTTAAAGGAGAACAAACAGATGAGATCATCAATAAAATACATGAGAAATATGGTTCATATAAAGCCAGTATTGGGTTTCAGCAGGAAAGAATAGATCTTTTTAACGAGTTGTACACAAACCTTGAACGCGGATATAGTTACGACAACCTAACATACAATAATTTGCTTTTTCTCAATTTTTTAGCTTCGTTTCTTTTCCAGGATAAATTTAAATCTTCCATTCCTGAAAAAACAGACAGTATTATTGAAAGAGCAATCTTTTTTATGCAAAATAATATTGAAAAATCATTATCAATTGCAGATATAGCTAAACATGTAAACATTTCTGCAAGTCACTTCTCCTCTGTATTCAAAAAAAATACCGGCTTTCCGCCAATTGATTATTTCAATCATTTAAAGATTCAGAAAGCATGCCAGTACCTGCAGTTTACAAACCTTCGGATAAGAGAAATTTCATACCAGATTGGCATGGATGATCCATACTATTTTTCACGACTATTTACTAAAACAATGGGCAATTCGCCAAAAGAATATCGGGAAATGAAACAAATAAGTTAATCATATTCGAATAACTTTCCGCGGAAGACGTAAACGGGAATTATCCGACGTCAGCACTTCCCGGTGTAACCTTTCCAATCCGGCTGTCCTTTCGCGAAACAAGTTGGCAGAGCTGTATCGCTGCGCTTTCAAAATCATCATCACTATCACTAAGCAGCAGCCATGCCGTATCAAACCCTTCTTCCAGTTCAAACTCGCCGATAGCCGGTATCTCTGCTTTCAGACTGGCATGATGTTCCCGCTTTGTTGATATCCAGATGCCGTTATGCTGCGGATTTTTGCCTGTCTTACGAAAGATCAGCACGATCTTTCCGTCAAAATAAATATAGAACATCCCGATTGCAGGTTTTACCCTGATGCCAGCGGGCAGGTAATCCAGCAGAAAATCAAAAGGCATAGTTTTCTTCATTCGCCGCTATCAATTTTTTCGATAATGGAGCGCTACGCAGCCTGACGGCAGTATCTTGGTACTATCCAACATTAATCCCATTTTCTCGGGGAATTGGGCCTCCGAGAATAGCCGTCTGCCTTTTCCAACGATCAGTGGGTGAACAACAATCCGAAATTCGTCCACGAGGCCGAGAGCGATCAGTTCTGCCGGAAGTTCAACACCTCCTGTGGATATATCTTTCCCAGGTTTATTCTTGAGTTTCAGGATCTCTTCTTTCAGATTTCCACGTATGATTCTGGTTTGCGGGTCGCAGGCATCTTCTGCTGTCGTGGAAACTTCTACTCTATTAAGCGATACAAAAAGTTTCGCATACTCATTGTCTGCCTGACGAAAATTCTGATTCCTGGCCACGTCCGGCCAGAAAGGCACCATCAGGTCGTAGGTCTTTCTCCCATAAATGAGGGTATCCGTATTTTGCAGCAGTTCTATAAAATAGTACATAATATCGTCGGCAGGAGTGAATTTGGTATGGTCGCAGCAACCATCCAGGCTGATGTTTATGCCATAGATCAATTTTCTCATAAGTATTTTTTATTAAAGATACATGAAATAAAACATGCCGACACTGCTGCCGGAACGCTTTATGATCCGGCTCGATAAACCAGTGTTTTATATCAACAAACCCGTTTTCTCAATTTTCAGCCACGCACCTGAAACCGAGGTGTTCCATGCCGCTGTCTTCGGTGCTCTTCATCCGGCGGGCAACCCTGTAGCCGCTGCAATAACTGTCGTTGCAAAGGAATGAACCGCCGCGTATAACGCGCTTTTTGGCATAAGGTTCGTCAGGGTCATAACTATTGGCAGGCCCCTGAGGATTATTAGTGCCGTTAACAATAGTTTTGTAATAGTCGTAGTTATAATAATCGGCGCACCATTCCCATACATTGCCCGCCATGTCATACAAGCCATAGCCGTTGGGAGCGAATGAACCAACCGGAGCCAAACCATAAAATTTATCCCGCAGCGTATTTTTATCAGGGAAATGCCCCTGCCATGTATTGGCTTTAATCTTACCCTGGTCGATAGGTTCGTTTCCCCACGGATAGATGTTATTTTGCAGGCCGCCGCGCGCCGCCCACTCCCATTCAGCCTCGGTAGGCAGGCGTTTACCTGCCCATTTGCAATAGGCTTCGGCGTCATACCATGAAATGTGCACCACAGGGTAGTTATCCTTACCATTTATGTTGCTTCCCGGCCCGTGCGGATGCCGCCAGTCGGCGCCCTTTTTCCATATCCACCACTGGGTATAATCGTTCAGGTCTACCGGGTGGCTTGGCGGGCTGAATACCAGCGAAGCCGCCACAAGCACACTGTCAGGCGGTTTTGGCGTTCCGGGAGGAAGTTGTTTTTTTAGTTCATTCCAGTCGGGCTTGCGCTCTGCTGTAGTGATATAGCCGGTTGCCTTAACAAAGCGGGCAAACTCGGCATTGGTAACCTCGGTGGCATCCATCCAAAAGCCGTTAACCGTTACTTTATGTTTCGGAAACTCGTCTGCTTGAGCCTGGCTGTTGTCGCCTCCCATCATAAAGGCGCCGGGTTTTATCCAAACCATTCCGGCATGAGCCTTATCTTTAGCGCCACTTAAACCAGTAACAGCAACCCGTTGTGTAAGCGATGGGAACCGGGATGGTATGTTTGACTCGCAGCAAAGCGCCTTTTTATTACCGTTGCTTTTTACCACAGCAGTACTACTGCCCGCAACAGAAGCTGTTTTTTGCTTACAGGCAATCATCAGTATGGTCAATGATAGAAATAGTACATAGGATTTCATAAGAACGGCTATTTTCAAATACGTTTACTCAGATAGATCAACAAGTGGTTTATCGCACCTTTTAATGCATCCTACCAGTTAATAAAAGCTTAAATATGATATTTTTCAGCCTGATCATCAAACAAATACTGTAAAAGATTCTGATTGTGTAAAAAGATGATTGGGAACACTGCTCCAACCATCTGCTAAACTAATTCAAACCTGCCGGAGGTACCGGCATTAAATAAGATCGTAATGCCACGAAAATTGCCTACGTCCCGGGAGTGATTTGCGTGATTTTTATTTATTAACGTCCCACCATACCCTCGAAGTGAGTGCATCACCGCCTGAAAGCCGGTCTACAGCAGCTTTGTAATTGATGGGGTTGGTAAGTATTTCGGTAGAAAGGTAGATCATACGCCGTGGTATAGTGGCGTTGGTAACATTACCCGGATAATTTACGGGGGTAAGCACCGGATAACCCGAGCGCCGCCAGTTGAACCAGTTCTCAATAAAATTGAAATTGATACCTGTAGCAACCCAATATTGCATATTGATCATTTGCAAGGCATTGGCAGCAGAGCTTATATCCAACGGGTGGCTTTGCAAATAGGTATTTATGGCCGGTTGACTGATCACTGTTTGCGCATCCTGCTGGGTGAGTGACTCCAATGCCCCCGATACTCCGTTGGCGTAATGCTGCTGCGCAGTTCCGCCCACATTCCAGCCGCGCACTTCGGCTTCAGCAAGCAACAATTCTGTTTCGGCATAGGTGAGTATGAATATCGGGCCGCCCAGTTTAAGATAGATGCTGGTGCGTGGCCTTGAATAATTACCAAGCGGCGCAAAATCGGCTCCGGTTCCCGTCCCACCCGGATATCCCCGCGATGTGCTGATGTCGGTACTTCCGCCCAACAGATCGTAGCCATTAGGCATACCTATCTGCAATGATGAATCCGGGTTACCCGATAGCGATTCGTTGCCATTATTTGCTAACCCCGATGGCGGCACCTCGCCAATCACGCTTAAACGCGGGTCGTTAGTTTTGCGTAAATAGTCAATAAATGTTTTACTCCAGCGCACCTGTTCATAATCTGTCAACGTCCGCAATGCAACCGAGGTGGCATTTTGGGTTTTTGAATTTGATGCGTCTGTTTGCACAATGGCGTTATCGGTAACCCCGGTAAATGTACCGCCTGCGGCTGCTTTCTCGGCCCACTTTTGGGCAGTTGCCGGATCTGCTTTGGTCAATCGCATGGCCACGCGCAGCATCAGCGAATACGCGAACCGCTTCCATTTGCTAATATCGCCATTATAAAACAAGTCGGCAGTTGGTTTAGGGCGGTTCGGATCAAGCCGACTAATGGCATTATTCAAGTCGGCAAGCATTTCGTTATAAATAACCTGTTGCTTATCATAAACCGGGTATTTAATGCCTTGTTGCGCCATATCAGCCTGCGAGTACGGGCAATCGCCATACATATCTGTCACCCGCTGTAAAACAAGCACAAACATAATATCGCCAATGCCAATAAGGTTGGTATATTGGGTTGAATCGCGCTGCCTGCATAAAGCCTGCATCTGCCTGATGTTAGATGATTCGGTATAATCCTGGCTGAAGATAGCGCCCTGGTAGTCCGTAAAATTCGCCTGGTTGATATATTTGTCGCCATTATTATAATAATAATATGTTGAGGCCAGCACCTGCATCATGGTGCTTTCATATACCAATTGATAATAGCCCGTATTGGCATAGTTCAGTTGTGCCGTTGCAAGCAAATCGTTAGGGTCAAAATTTGAACCTGACGCCTTTGTTGGGTCGGTATTGATCTTATCCAATTGCGATTTACTGCATCCCATCATAAGGATGATCGCTGCCCAACATATCATATACACGCTTCTCATCACTTATTTAAACTTCAGGTTAATATTAAGTCCCAACATCCGCGTTGCCGGCAGCGATTCGCCTTCAATACCGGCATAGGTCAGGTCGGGTGAGAACTCCGATTCCGGGTCGATATTCTTGGTGTATTTCAGTATGGTAAACAGGTTTCGTCCAACAATATCAACGGAGGCCGACTGAAAAATACGCTGCATAAATTTAGGCGAGAACTCGTACCCCAGCGTAACCTGCCTGAACTTAATAAAACTACCATCCAGAACCGAAAGTGCCGAAATATTAGTAGCCAGGTCAGGATAATAGTTGTAGGCCGGCACATTAATAGTATTGGGTTGCCCATTCTCGTTTACTCCTTTGGCTACAATACCGGTTTCACGGCCCGGCAACGTTGCCTGGTTAAGGCCATACACATAAGAGTAATCTTCCGTAGCGGAAAGCACCTTATTACCAAACTTGTAGTCTATGAGGAAAGAAAGGTCAAAACGTTTATAATGAAAGGTATTGGTAATGCCGCCGTAATAGGTTGGCAGGGTACCGCCCATGGCCTTGAAATCGCCACGCTCGGGGATACCGTCGCTGCCAATGATGATATTTCCCTTTGCATCCCTTTTATAATCGTAAGCCATTACCTGGGTAATGGATTTACCCACCACTAAAGCGGTGTTGGCATTCAGCGGCCGGTAGGCACCCGTGAGCAGGTATTGGCTTGAACCATCAATAGATAGCAAAACGTTGTGTATATGGCTAAAATTAACACTCGCTTTCCAGGCAAAATCCTTCGTTTTTACAGGTATGCCTGTCAGCAATATTTCCACACCTGTGTTTTTTGTTTTACCCACATTAACATAGGCCGAAGTAAAACCAGTTGCCACTGACTGCTGTGCATTGGTGATCTCGTTATGCGTTATGCGGTTAAAATAAGTAGCATCTAAACCCAGCCTGTCCTGAAAAAAGTTAAGACTCATGCCGGTTTCGAACTCCGTAAGCGTAAATGGCTTCAGTTTGTAATTGGGTAGTTCGGCCGAGAAGCTGCCTAACGGTACACCATTCACGGTATTGTTAGAAGTAAAATATAATTGCGTGGTATAGGGTTGTGTAGGTTCGCCGCTTGTTTTGGCATAACTGGCCCTGAATTTACCAGAACTCAGCTCGGGCACGTGCAGCAGCTCCGAAAACAGGAAACTACCCGATATGCCCGGCACAAATATTCCCCGGTTATTTGCGGGCAATGTGGAGAAAACATCATAGCGTCCGGTAGCGGTTACATCCAGCAGGTGCATAAAATCAAAATCTGCCGAGTAATAGGCCGATTCTGTTACGATCTGCGATTCATTGTAAACAGACGATGTGCTCACCAGGTTTGATGGCGTATATAAATATGGCGTAATAAATTGCGACCCTGTGGTTTCTGTCAGGCTATATTCTCTCCTCCTGAAATTCCCACCTGCGGAAAAATCGAGGTTTATTTTTGATGAAAGTTGTTCGTTTGCAGAAAACAGCAGATCGGTGTTTAGCTCACCGGTTTGCGATTTGCTCAGGCCGTTTAAGCCACCTTGCTCATTAACTGTAAAGGCTGTACCCGTTGGCAGTACGTTGAGCAAGCCGTCATTGCTGATGTCGTATCCCAAACGGCCCTGCAGATAAATATTATCTGAAAATTTATATTTCAGCACCGTAGCGGTAATAAACCGGTTTCGCGTGGCATCATCAACCTGCTTATTTACCACAAAGTATGGATTGCTGATGTATACATTGCTGTTCCATTGCGATTCATTGCCCGTAGCCGGGTCATATCCCGGCGCCAGGCTTGATTGCCGTGCGCTGGTAGCCAAAAATGCGATTCCATAATTTACATTCATCGGCCCATCGCTCAAATATGAGCGCCTTTTGTCCGACTCGTAGATATAGTTGCCGTTAAAGCTAAATTCCAGATGATTGGTAATATCGTAGGACGTATTAAGACTGAAGGTTTTACGGTTCATGCCACTATTAGGCACGATCGATTCATCATCCACATCAGACGCCGATACACGGAAAGTTGTTTTTGCATTTCCGCCGCTAACTGATATGGTATTGGTAAAGGATGGCGCGTTACGGTAAAACATTTCGATGTTGTTTTTCACCGCCGAATAAGGATAGTAATTCCCATCAAACTGAATAGTTGGTTTACCATCGAGCTTTTCGCCCCAGCTTAGTAAACCCGATGCAATTGCACCGGCAACGGTTGTTGGCCGCATATTTTGCGAGCCTTGCCCATATTGATACTGAAAACCGGTATTGTTAATGGCATGGTCGTATGATAAATTCATATTGTACTCAACCAGCGCATTGGCATTTTTCCTGCCGCTTTTTGTAGTGATGAGTATCACGCCGTTGGCCGCCCTAGCACCATAAAGTGCAGATGCTGCCGAACCTTTTAGTACCGTTATGGTTTCAATATCGTCGGGGTTGATGTTGCCCAAGCCATCACCATAATCGGCTCCGCCGTACTCATTGGCGCTGCCGCGCTGGGTGTTATCTATCGGTATCCCATCCAATACCACCAACGGTGAACCCGCGTTCATACTGGCAGCGCCGCGCAGTAACAAGCGCGCTGACGTTGCCGGGCCACCGTTCACACCGCTCACATTCAGCCCCGCTATCTGGCCCTCAAGCGACATCGCCATATTGCTTTCTCGAGCCCTGGTAAGTTCTTCGCCTGATATCGTCGATACAGAATACCCCACCTTACGATCGGCCTTTTTAATGTTCAAAGCCGTTATAATGATCTCCCCCAAATCCCGGGCCGCGGATTGGAGCTTTACATTAATATCCTGCCCGCTTTTGCCAGCAACAATTTCTTTTGTAACATAACCCACGCTTGATACCCTGATCATTGCACCCGGCATGCAGTTTATCGAAAATTTTCCGGAGGCATCCGTTTCAGTACCGTAATTAGTATCCTTTATACTGACAGATGCCCCGATGACCGGCTCGTTATTTTCATCCGTTACCATGCCTTTTATCTTCACCCTGGCGGTAGAATCATCCGAAGTACTGATAGCGATCAGGCTGCCGCTGATGATATGAAAAGTATAATTGCTCCCTTTTAACAGCTTGGCAAGCACTGCTAATGCTTCCTCATTATCGGCCTGGATGGTAATAGGCCGGTTGGGAAGTTGGCCTGAGCGATAAATAAAACGGTAAATGGTTTGCTTTTTAATATCGTTGAGCACTTGCTCAAAACCGGCACGCTTGTAATGGAGCGTGACCTTTGTTTGCGCGAACACTTTTTCCGAACCCAATAAAGCTATAATTATGAGCAACCTACCAATCACCTTTATTGATCGATCTGCAAAAAAGTTCGTCATATTCTACCAGGCCAGAAATAGGGTTTATCGCCCGGTAAATTAACTAATTTAATTAAAAACGTAAATGTCCTTATCTGATATTCTGTAATTGAATCTGGCAACCAGTTTTAAAGAAAGCAGTACCTGGTTAATGTTTTCACCGTCAAACTCGCCGGTAAACTTAACCGTTTTCAGACTATTGTTTTTAAAGATGATATTCATTCCGTATTTCCGGGTAAGACTATTAGCCAGCAAGCCGAAAGATTGATCCTTGAAAATAAGTTTATTGTGCATCCAGGCAGTTTCGATGCTGGTGGTATCTGTATTGAGATGCGTGCCTTTGGTAAGATAATAGCCTTCATCTGCTATCACCAGCTTATCTGCCGGCTTGAGCAAAACCTTGTTGTTAGCTGCATTTTTTATCGACGCCTGTATTCTTCCCCTGAAAAGGGTCGCCTCAAACAGCGAATCATTATCATAGCATTTAATATCAAACGCGGTACCAAGTACCCGTATGTCAGAGCGGTTGGTGTGTACAATAAACGGATGACGATGATCCTTCGCTACATCAAAGAAGCCTTCGCCGGTTAAATACACTTCCCTGGTTTTGCCGTTAAAAACCGCAGGGTATTTTAGCACCGAAACCGCATTTAATGTTACGGAAGTGCCATCGGGCAGACGGACATGCTTGATAGCTCCGATGCCGGTTTTTAATTCGTTCAGCGCCAGCGGCGTTGTAGTATCATGGGCGGTTTTTAGTTTTAGGAAATAAA
>JBQCIS010000346.1:0-32492 GCA_051953515.1 Mucilaginibacter sp. | reverse complement strand
AAGAACCCGAATGGAAGTAATTTTAAGAATTTATAGAATACTGAAACTCGTTATTAATCAGTATTCTATAAATTCTTAAAATTATCTAACCCGCAATAGACCAAAATCCTCCCTGGGTTCTGCATATTCTTTAAATTCCTCAAATTCAAGTTCAAACACTCCATGTAACAATAGTGTAACATTTACAATATGTTAGCACTATTTGCAATAAAAAAGACCAACCGATTGTAACATTTACGGTAATTTCGCCTCCAATTGTTAAAAACACTGTAAATGAAACGAATTTTTATATTTATACTATTTTTTGCCTTTGCAATAACAGCAAGAGCCCAGTTTGGCGGCGGGGGTATAACGGGTAAAATATCCGGTACGCTGGTCGATTCGGTTACCAAGCAGCCCATGTCTTATGCAACGGTAGCCTTGTTCTACGCAAATGGTCACTCCCCTATTACGGGGGTACTTACAGACGATAAAGGTTCATTTAAGTTAAACGGCGTAAAAACCGGCAGCTACATGCTTAAATTTACTTTTATTGGCTATCCTACAAAAACCATTAACAATGTAACCACAACACCGTCAAAACCGGATAAAAATCTGGGGGTGATCCTGGTTACTTCGGGTTCAAAATCGCTGAAAGAGGTAAGTATTACCAGCAAAGCGCCGATTATTGAAAACCATATAGACAAGATAGTTTACAATGCCGAAAAAGACATCACCAACGTAGGCGGTAATGCAAGTGACGTGTTACAAAAAGTACCGTTGGTATCGGTTGACATTAATGGCAATGTATCCCTTCGCGGCGACCCAAATGTTAAGGTACTCATTAACGGGCGCCCATCAGGCGCAATGGCGGCAAGTTTGGCAGACGTATTAAAAACCATCCCGGCAGATCAGATCAAAAGCATTGAGGTAATTACATCGCCTTCAGCTAAATATGATGCAGAGGGTTCAGCAGGTATCTTAAATATCATCACAAAACAAAGCAATGTTTCGGGCTTTAGCGGCGGAATAAGCGGTGGTGTGGGTACACGGCAGAACAATGAGAACATTAACCTCGGGTACAGCAAAAACAGGTTGAGCATTACCGCAAATTCAGGCGGTAACCTTACCTGGCCACAAACCACAATTACCAATTTTGAGCAAAACTTTAACAATGCACAAGGTCAGCAGGATCAGGGTTTCAGGCGTACCAGCGATATAAAACGTTATGGAACAATCAGCTCCATAACAGCAAATTACGACTTTAACGATTTCAATAATATCAATTCTACATTCCGCTACAACAGGGGTGCATTTAACATAACCGGTAATCAATCAGATTCAACTATCAATTTCCTCGACCCATCAAAAAACCTGAAATACAGCAATACTACCGTTCAGCATAATTTGTTTGATGGTTTTGACTGGGTGGCTGATTACGTACACAAATTTAAAAAAGAAGGACATACTATAGACCTGTCGGCACAATGGAGCCACAGTATAGTAAACACCAGTTATACTAACCTGTATAGCAGCGTTCTGTCCAATCAAAGGGGGCTGAATAATGGCTCTAATGATGAATATACCTTACAGGCCGACTATACCTTACCAATAAGCAAATTATTAAAATTAGAAGCAGGCGGTAAAACTATTTTCAGAAAACTAAACAGCAATTTTGAAACATACGAGTCTGACCTGGTTACACTTGATGCAGCTAACAGCAACATTTATAACTACAACCAGAATGTTTATGCCGGTTATACGGTCCTCACATTTACACTCCCTAAAAACTACTCCATACTTGCCGGTGCAAGGTTTGAGAATACCGCAATTGATGGTGCAGCAGACAATGTTAATGAAGGTTTATTGCCTGTAAATCAGAATTATAACATATTTATTCCGAGTTTTACCATACAAAAACAGGTAGGCACATCACAAACCTGGAAGCTTAGCTACAGTAAACGTATCACCCGCCCAAGCTATACATTGTTAAACCCGTTTGTTAACAAATCAAATATCCAGAACCAAACAGAAGGTAATCCTGAGCTGCACCCTGAAGTATCGCAAACCGTGGAGTTAAATTACAATACTTTTATAGGTTCGTCTGTGCTTAACGCCTCAGTGTTTTACAGACATATTGATAATGAAATAGAAAGTTTGGTAAGCACTTTGCCGCCACAGATAGTAAACGGCGATACCCTGCGCGGTACATTATCAAATAACCAAAACGTGGGCACCAACCACTCATGGGGTGTAAGTTTCTACGGTTCTATAAATCCGTTTAAACCGCTAACTATACGAGGCAGCGCAACGGCGTTTACTTATAACCCGGTTGCGTCAGGCGATTTCAGCCAGTTCCAGACACAAAACGGAACGTACATACAATACAATGTGCAGGCAATGGCCGAGTACGATTTTAAACATGATTGGGTAGCCCAGGCATTTACGTTTGATAATTCGCCGCGCCGTACCATTCAGGGCGTTAACCCCACATTCAGCATGTTCGGTATTGGAGTGCGTAAGCAATTCGATAACAAGAAAGCATCACTTGGCCTAAACGTGATCCAGCCTTTCAGCAAGTACAAATATTTTGATCAGAATATAACAAGCCCCGGGTTTTCACAAACAAGCAGCACCGCCTTCCCATTCCGTTCTATAGGCCTTACCTTTAGCTACAGCTTCGGAAAGATGAAGTTCACCTCTAAAGAGAAAAACTTAAACGAGGATGAAAAACAAGGCGACCAGGGCGGCATGGGCGGCGGCTCAGGCGGCGGCGGCAGCGCACGATAATTTTTGTTAAAACAGGAAAAACAACAACTCCTTATATAAACATCAATCCCGGTTCAGGCCGGGATTTTTTGTTTGGTGATGATAGAAATAAAAACCATGCCATTTCGATATGTATCCTAAACAGATAATGGCGCAAAAGATTTCTCACCTGCCCTTAGCCCCTAAACCCTTTGCCCATGCAGGTTAGAAATGACATAGTTTTAGTAGTAAATAAAGCGGGGAAAGGCCTGCCGGAAAACCGGGCCAGGGTGTTTTGCCTGCGGGCTGAAGGTTTTTTCCGGCTTGATCTTTTGGTTACTTTTGGATCAAGCCAAAAGTAACAGCCTCAGCGGCAATTGAGCGGTGAAAGCGACAGGTAGCGAACTTTGAATTGCAACCTATCGCGCAGAGATTGCCACGTCGCTACGCTCACACAGCCCTGCTCGCTCCTCAATGACGCAGTTTATATAATCATGTTTGTCTTTTAACCTTCCGTTTTATTCGTTATACCTTGTAGATATTTTATTCCGCCTCCACATCAATCCCAATCCTTTTCAAAAGCATCGATGCATTAAATGTCTTACACTCACCATGCTTAATCTTATAATCAAACAACATCTCGCCGTTCAGCACCTGTATATCGAAATAGAAGTTGCGGATATAATCGGGATATTTCTTTTCCAGTTCGGCTATCTGCAGGTCATGAGTGGCTACCATGCCCGCGCCTTTTTTACCGATCAGCTTTTCGATCACTGCTTTTGAGCCGAGGTATTTATCAACCGAATTGGTACCGCGCAACATTTCATCAATTAAAAAGAAAACATTGGGTTCGGTTTCCACCGCGGCTAAGAGCATTTGCAACCGGTCGAGCTCTGCTTTAAAGGTCGAGGTACTTTCGTTCAGCGAATCCTTGATCCGCATATAACTGATAATGGTCATTACCGAAACTTTCATCTCGCTGGCGCAAACCGGCGCGCCGCACAGGGCAAGCACGGTATTGATGCCGATAGTACGCAGGAAGGTACTCTTACCCGCCATATTGGAACCGGTAATAATATCGATATGCCTTGCATTCTCCAGGTCAAAATCATTGTCAACCCGGTTCACGCTTTGTATCAGCGGGTGACCGATTTTTTTGGCCGACAAGGTATAATCACCTCCATCCGCAATTTGCGGGAAGCTCCATTCCGGGTAATTGATCTTTAATGAAGCAAGGCTGATAAGGGCCTCAAATTCGGCCACCACAGTAAAGGCTTCCTGGATGTTCTGCCGGCTGTTCTGCTTCCACTTCTCTATCAACAAAATATATTTCAACGACCACAGAAACACGATATTAAGCACAAAACCAACGATCATGATCATCCCGGCATCCAGATTATTGATGAGTTTGGATAGTTCCTTTATGTTTTTAGAGGTTTGTTCTTGCCTGAGTTTATCCGCAAGCGCACGGCATCTTGCCGATTTCCATTCGGTTTTTTCGATGCTTTCAAACACTACCACGTAATTTGACAACAGCCCGCTTATTTTACCCGCAACCATCCCCGATTGCAGCATAAGCTTCATTTTGGTATTGAGTATGATCCAATTTGCAAATGCCACGCCCCCGGCAACATAATAAAGCGGACTGAAAAAATATCCTCCTATAACCAAAGCCAGTAGTAAGTATGGCGCTATCCTGATATAAGCCAAAAGCAATTTTTCGCCCGGTAATTTCAATTGTAATTGCAGGTAGGCGAATAGCCGGTCCATCCCGGATTTATCTTCACTTTTGGCGAAGAGGAGGTTGGCTTGCACATCGTGCTTCCAACCGCTCATTGCCGCCAGTTCGGCAACAGCTTGCTGGCGCGACAATATATCATCCTTTGTCGATGCTTTGCCAACCCAGTCGGCTAACTTACTATTACCCGTCGGGGTTGCCGCGCGATTTATCAATTGAAATAACGAGGCCCTGCCAAAAATATCCAGGTCGGAAGTATAGAAATGTTTTTCATCCTCAAACTGCTGACCATTGCTGTACAAGTTCGTATTCGTTAATATACTATTGATCTCATTTTCTATTACGAGCACGAGGTTTTCAAAATACTTACGTTCCTTCTCAAACCCGCTTTGTTTTTGTACCAACCACAAAAACGCAAACAGCAACATCACAAAAGCGATCACAATAAAGGTGAAATTATCGTTCGCCTTGCCAATCCAAATTGCCCCGACAATAAGGGCAAACACGCCTAACCGTAAAAAGGAATATGTATTAGCAAGCTTTTTATACTTGCTCACTTGCTGTTGGGCAGCACTTATCTCTTGCCTGTAATTTTCAGTGATATTCATTATTGTTATAAGGGTGGTTTAAGTGCGCTTTATGGCGTAACTTTACAACCTTTCAACGTTACAACATTTCAACCATATTTTGGGCTATGAAGATCACATTTCTAACCGTTGGCAAAACCGATGATGCATACCTGCGCGATGGCATTGAAAAATATGTAAAACGGTTGAAGCATTATACCAAACTGGAAATAGTGGATCTGCCCGAACTAAAGAACACCAAATCGTTAAGCCCGGAGCAGCAGAAATTGCGCGAAGCGGAAATGATCCTCAAAAAAATATCCCCGCTTGACTATGTTACCTTGCTGGATGAGAACGGCAACGAATTTACGTCCAAAGAGTTCGCCGGGTATATCGATCGTCGGGCAATTGCCGGTACAAACAACCTTGTTTTTATTGTGGGCGGCCCCTATGGGTTCGACAGACAGGTGTATGACCGGGCAAACGACAAGCTCGCCCTCTCGCGAATGACTTTCTCCCACCAAATGGTACGATTATTCTTTATTGAACAACTCTATCGTGCCTTTACCATCATCAAGGGCGAGCCCTATCATCATTCCTGAACTTTCGGCGCAAAAAGTCAGCTTTCTGTCAAAACTATGTACCATTCTGGCGTTTGTTTGATTTGTCGGGTATCTTTACCAGCTCATTCGCCTATCTATGCCGACAACACACCAAATCCTCGCCGAACTCGTTTCCGGGAAATTCATATTCCTTTATGTACTTATCATATCTACCATAATCATTCATTATCGCGGCAAGGTGAGGTACAAATTTTTCAGGCAGCTTACGGACCACTCCACCTTTATGGCACCCATAAACGTACCGATGTACGCGTTATCCGGCGTTGAAAACCAGCCATATATCAAAACAACTTCATTTCCGCAACTTGACCTTTTGCGCAACAACTGGCAAACCATACGCGATGAAGCCATCCAGTTGGAACGTGAGGAACTGATAAAAGGATCCAACCAATATAACGACGTTGGCTTTAACTCGTTCTTCCGCCGTGGCTGGAAACGTTTTTACTTGAAGTGGTATGACGATTTTCACCCATCGGCCCGTAAACATTGCCCGCAAACCATCCAATTGCTGCAACAGGTACCATCCATAAAGGCAGCCATGTTTGCCGTATTGCCGGCAGGCAGCGAACTACTGATGCACCGCGACCCGTATGCAGGTTCGCTGCGTTACCATTTAGGGTTGATCACGCCAAACTCGGAAGCATGTAACATCGTTGTCGACGGCCAGAAATACGCATGGCGCGATGGTGAGGATGTTATGTTTGATGAAACCTATATCCACTACGCCGAAAACAAAACCGATATGGACCGTCTGATCTTGTTCTGCGATGTGGAGCGCCCGGTAAAAACCTGGTTTGGCCGCGGCTGGAACAAGTTCTTCGGCTGGTTCATTATGGCGGCGGCGGCATCGCCAAATATGGGCGATGATAAAACGGGCAATATCAATAAGGTGTTCCGCTATATTTATTCTATCAGGCTGGTAGGTAAAAAACTGAAAGCCTATAACCGTAACCTGTACTACGCGGTAAAATATGCGTTGATGCTGCTGATACTGTGGTTGATATTCTTGAGGTAGACCACGTACATTTGTGCTATGCCTGCACAAAGTAAGAAGCACTGGGAAAATGTGTACAACACCAAACAGCCGCATGAGGTGAGCTGGACACAAGCTGTACCAACCGCATCGTTAAACTTTATTCACAATTTAAACATAAGTAAGGATGCTGCTATTATCGACATTGGCGGCGGCGACAGTAACCTGGCAGATTTCCTGCTGGATGAGGGCTATACCAATATTTCAGTGCTCGATATTTCTGAAACGGCGCTTCAACGGGCAAAAGCAAGGCTTGGCGATCGTGCGTCGCTGGTAACATGGCTCGTATCCGATATTACCGCATTTTTGCCAGAGAAAAGTTACGATGTATGGCACGACCGGGCAACCTTCCACTTCCTCACCAAACCCCAACAGATCAAATACTACATGAATATTGCAAGGCAATGGGTAAAAGGATACATTATCATCGGCACATTTTCAACAAAAGGCCCGCTAAAATGTAGCGGTTTGGAAGTCAAACAATATGATGAAGCTGCTTTGACCGGGCTGTTGCAGGATAGCGGATTTGAGAAACTAAACTGCACAACTTCTGACCATATAACACCTTTCAACACCTCGCAAAACTTTCTATTTTGCAGTTTTCGCCGCAGGGGTTAAAATTGCTCCGACACCATATCAGACAACCTCATTTTTAGCATTAAAAGCGTACATTTGCCGCATGGCGGTACACTCCCATTCGCATGATCACGATCATGCACACGATCATGATCACGACCACGCGCACGACCATCATGGTCATTCGCATGGTTTTGGTCATCACCACCACGATCACGCCCCTAAGATCGACCATCTGAATACGGCATTTATCGTTGGTATCATCCTTAACTCGGCCTTTGTTGCAGGTGAAGTTGTTGTGGGCCTTATTATTCATTCGCTTTCGCTGTTAACCGATGCCGGCCACAACCTAAGCGATGTTGCGGGCCTTGCACTGGCACTTTTAGCATTTAAACTCACCAAGGTAAGCGCTAACGATAAATATACTTACGGCTATAAGCGTTCAACCATTATCGTATCGTTTTTTAATGCGGTAATATTGTTTGCTTCGGTTGGTATTATCATTTACGAGGCCATTATGCGTTTTATACACCCAGCTGCTATTGAAGGTGGTACAATGGCGTGGGTGGCAATAGCAGGTATCGCCATTAATGCATTTACTGCCTGGCTTTTTGTAAAAGATAAAGACAAAGACCTGAACATAAAAAGCACCTACATGCACATGGCCATGGACGCCATAATTTCGCTGGGTGTGGCCATATCGGGTGTTATCATCTATTTCACCCACTGGTATATGCTGGATAGCATTGTGAGTCTTGTAATAGGCATCATGATTCTGCGCGGCACCTGGAGCCTGCTGAACGAAAGCCTGCGCCTGGAGATGGATGGCGTACCACGCGACATAAAAATGGATAAGATCAGGACGGAGCTTTTAAAGGCAAAAGGCGTAACAGGCATTCACCACATGCACGTATGGGCGCTCAGCACTACCGAAAACGCACTGACCGCACACTTAGTGATTGACCCGGCATACATCAATGATTTCGACAAGATCAAAAGCGATCTCCGCCATCGCCTCGAACACCTCAACGTTAACCACAGTACGTTTGAGCCGGAGTTTACGAATGTAGATTGTAAACAGCCGGATTGCTAAGCGATAGGCAAAATATTATATAGAAAAATAAAGCCGGATAAAATTATCCGGCTTTATTTTTTATAGCTCCCGCAAGCATTTTGCTTGTACCAAACATACAGACAATGAACTAACCTAATCGATTGTGAGATTGCAAAAACCTTACTGTCATGCTGAGCATCGCGAAGCACCTTTGCTCATCCAGCGTGAACCACGAATAGCGGATTATGCAAAGTTTAAAGGTTCTTCGCTGCCGCTCAGAATGACATCGTTTTTTAGTTTGCCTCTTATCTTCAGAATTGCCCCAATTTTATATCTCAGCAATGACATAGCCTGATAAAAAAAAAAGCCAGTCCTTAACTGGCTTTCTTTTTAGTATTCTGCATTACGCTTTTCGATTTGGCGTTAGCCTTTGCCGTGTCTGATTTTGCCGCTGGCTTGGCAACTGACTGAGCAGCAGCACCGGCAGCTTTTTTAGGCTTGGCAGCAGGCTTTTCAGCTTCCGCAACCGGGGCAGCTTCTTCGGCAGCAGGTTCAGCGGCTTTTGGTGTTTCTTCGTTGAAAACAGGAAGATCTTTCAGGATATTAAACCAGTTGATCACCTTTTTCATATCAGACGCATAAACCTTTTCTTCGTCGTGATCAGGCGCTGCCTCCCTAAAAAACTCGCGTAATTGCTTGCCGTCGGCTTTCGCATCGGGGATGTTCGCTGCGTTTTTCATACGCGCAAAAACATCAGTAAGCTTAATATCGTCGTCATAACCAAAAATGGTTATCTCATCAAGCGCAGCCAGTTTCGCGGTTGAAAGGTTGGCTACCAGCTTGGTTTTTTGCGCATCCAGGCTCTCTAAAATAAAGCCTGTTTTGTTTTGTGTAAGCGCACGCCATAATCCCGGCTTACCCGATACGGCAACTATTCCCTGTAAGTTCATTTTTTTAGTAGTTATTGGTTGATTAGGTTGATTAGGTGAGTAGTTAAAACAACCACTCACCTAATCAGCCACTCACTATTCACTTAATCTTCGATTACTTCGATACCCAAAATCTTGTCGTTCTGCCGAATCTGGTCAACCACATCCACGTTTTCTATCACCTTGCCAAAGCACGTATGGTTTCTGTCAAGATGCGCGGTGTTGGCACGGCTGTGGCAGATGAAAAACTGCGAGCCACCGGTATTTCTGCCTGCGTGCGCCATTGATAATACGCCGCGGTCGTGGTATTGGTTATCGCCATCCAGTTCGCAATTGATATGGTAACCCGGACCACCGCTACCTGCACGGTAAGCAGTTTCGGGATTACGCGAGAACGGGCAACCGCCCTGAACTACGAAATTAGGTATTACCCTATGAAAAGTAAGACCATCATAAAAGCCTTCCTTAGCCAGTTTCTTAAAGTTTGCAACCGTATTCGGGGCGTCCTTGTCGTAAAACTCAACCGTCATGTCGCCTTTTGCGGTCTTGATAATTGCTTTGCTCATCTCTAAATGAATTTGGACGGCAAAAGTAATTAAAAGAGGTGAAAGCGAAAAGGTTTCTTTTAGTAGAGACGCAATACTTTGCGTCTCATTTGGATATAACACATTTATGTAGAGACGCAAAGTATTGCGTCTCTACAAGAGAAATGGTTTATATTTGAGATATGAAAAACATTATCCTCTTCGCTTCCATTATAGCGCTTTGCACGCTTAAGGCATCTGCCCAAACCACTATTCCTGCAAAGGATGCGGCCAAACACGTCAATCAAAAGGTTACTGTTTGCGATAAGGTATGGAGTACCAAACTGCTTGACGGTTCAAACATGACCTTCCTGGATATGGGTGGCTATCATCCCAACCAATTGCTTACCATTGTAATTAAAGGTGAAGACAGGGGTAAATTCAAAGGCAAACCGGAGGACGATTACAAACAAAAAGACATTTGCGTAACCGGCACTATTATCGACTTTAAAGGCAAACCCGAAATTGTAGTAACCGATCAATCGCAAATACGATTGAATACGTCTAAAGACTAAAAAAAACTGAATACCAGACAAATTAACTGCCGCTTTATTCCTTATCTTTTTTACTGAAGTTCTGGCTCAACATTACTGACATCAGCACCGCGCCAACAAAGGCTACGGCCATTGCCTGATGGTTTCCGCCCTCTACATGTCCGCCGTGCATTAAAAAATAGCCGATCAGCACGTTCAAAGCGGCCCAAAGCACATTAAGAATTGCAGACGATACCCCCCTTTTCCCGGCGGTTTGGCAAACGGCGTAGGGAATTTATCGCCGCATACGCCATAAACAAAATGAGGCACCGCATTGGCCAGGAAAACGCCAGCAAAAAACAAGGCTATGTAATTATATCATTCCATATTATAGTAATATTGAGATAAGCAGTTCTGTTAATGGCTTAAGGCTACAGTATTTTATCGCCCTTTTGTTTTAATATGGGAATATTGGTTCCTGTCGGTTATCCCAGAAAAATAACAGGTAGATCGTTTCTTCAGAAACATAATAAAACAAGGATGTTTGTTTGCTTATAAAGCCAACCCTCGCATTGGTATCGAATTGTGAGGCGCGAAACATTAAGGGATTTTCTGATATGCGTGCAATAGTTTTTTCTGCATCATTCAAAAACTTATCTGCTGATCTAACGCCAAATCTATCTTCAATAAAAGTGTAAATAGCTATAAAAGTATTTTGGGCATTAGGAGTATATACAATCTTC
This sequence comes from Mucilaginibacter sp., assembly GCA_051953515.1. GTDB lineage: Bacteria > Bacteroidota > Bacteroidia > Sphingobacteriales > Sphingobacteriaceae > Mucilaginibacter. The sequence goes on along the minus strand of JBQCIS010000346.1, from coordinate 21,446 downwards.
AGGCTCATGCCTTTTTCAACATATTCCTTAATCCTGTATAAGGTGCAACTTCACCATTCTTAGCCTGGCGCAAGGATTCTTTTACTCCTTCAATCACATGTTGCGGATACTCTTCGCTCTTTTGTTCAAAAGCGATTTTCATCGCTTCCATAACAGCTTTTAAAGCGGTTAATTGTTCTTGATTTTCCGGATATGCTACTAGTGAGTCCATAATCAAATATAACGATTATTCTTGTCAGAACTTATTTTATCACCTCTTTGTTTTAATATAGAAAAAGCGGATGACATCAATCACCCGCTTTTTTACTATTAACTTAACTGATCTGATTTTAATATAATTACCTGCAACCATGCGCGTTGATATGGCAGATATCCGGCCCGGCCTTCCCGATGCTCAATCGCGATCTCATGATAGTTTATTTGGTAATGCTTAATTCAAACGACTGCCTGATGGTATCCTGTTTTTGTTTTTTCCTTTTTAACAGCTCCGCACAGCTGATACATTGTTTTTTAAATGAAAACGAATACTTACTCATATTAACTAGCAGCACGCTGAATAATATAATCACCAGGCCGGTAATCTGCAAACCCGAAACGTGCTCATTGGCAAACAAAACGCCCAGCAACACGGCTATAACCGGATTTACGTACGCATGTGTGCTTACCTGCGTGGCCGGCCTTACAGACAACAGCCAAACGTAAGCGCTGAACGCAGCTATCGAACCAAAAATAATGAGGTAGATGAGCGCCATCCACGCCGATGCAGGCACATGGTTAAAGCTGAACGAATGATACTCGTTATGAACAAAACCGGCAGGAATAAATGCCAAACCGGCAATTACCATTTGCCAGGCGCTGTTTACGCGGGCCGGCGCATTACTGCTATGCTTTTTTGAGTACAGCGAACCAGCGCACCATGCAATGGGGCTCAGCACCAACAGAATAAAACCTGTAAGCTGTTCGGTGCTCAATGCCCCGTTAAGCGATTTCATGATCTCCTCGCCAAACAGCAGCAACACACCGGCGAAACCAACAATTATACCGCCAATGGTTGTTTTATTGCTGAAATTGGCGCGCCAGTTAATTTTATCCAGCACAACGAACCAGATAGGATTAGCTGATATCATGATGGCAACCATAGCGCTGGGAATAGCGCGCTCTACCCAAATCAATACACCCGTGCCGATAAACAGCATCAGTAAGCCACTGATACCTGATGACGTAATAGTTTTCAGCGACCATATTTTATCACCCTTTAAAGCACACCAGGCCAGCATAATAATACCTGCGGTAAAAAAGCGCAGCGCACCCATTAGCATAGGCGGGAAACCCTTCACGCCCATCTCTATAAAAAAGTATGTTGAACCCCAAACTACATAAACCACTGCAAAAGCCACTACTACCAATAGCAACGATGGCTTGTTTGATGTTACTGTTTTCATTATTCAATTGTTATGATGTGACAAATTATTCTTTATAAGATGGCGGCTTTGTAGCCGTTCAGTTTTTTGTTGAGATTTCGCAGCGCCATACGATTATCCAAACTCCAGGCATATCCGGGCAAACCGGCCAGTACAAAACTTGCCGCGCTTAGCGTAAATACCGAATACCCCAGCGGCGAATCGATTCCGAACGATACGGCCATCGCGATAGCAAAGCCCAGGCTTAATATTCCGCTACCCATGGCTGCCAGGCGGGTGAATAAACCGAGTATCAGCAGTAGTCCAAAAACACCTTCGCCAATGGAGGCAAGTGTTGCCAGCACAGGCACCATACTGGTTGGCAGAAAGCTCATAACCTGTTGGGCATAGGCAACGAAGTGCTGCCAATCGCCCCAGCCTACATGTGGCTGTCCGTGAGCGCCTAACACGCCTAAACGATCGGCTACTTCCCATAAATAAGCCGCGCCGATGGCTACCCGGAGGTAGAGTTGCGATAGTTTGGATGATAGAAATACTTGCATGGCTATTTTTTATTTCGATACTAAGTTATAGCTTTGTTGGACTATACACATAGTCCAGTATAAACAATTAAAGTAGTCCAGTAATGGCATTGGTCGAAAGTATTCTGAGTGTAAATAAAGCGTCGTGCGTACCGGTGTACCAGCAGATTGCAAATGGTATTATTACCCATATCCGCAGAGGGACATTAAAGCCCGAAAGCGCCTTGCCCGGCAGCCGTTCGCTGGCCGAAACGCTCAATGTGCACCGCAAAACGGTGGTTGCCGCCTATGATGAGCTTTATGCGCAAAGCTGGGTGGATGTATATCCGCGCAAAGGAATATTCGTGGCTAAAAACCTGCCCGACGTTTCGCCCAAACCCATTGCCGAAAGCAAACAGATAAACGCTATATCTGCCACCACCTTTTATGATCTGAGTGATTGCAACGTACCAAAAACCGGCTTGTACAAAGCCCCGGCAGAGCATAACATCATTTTTAACGACGGTTTCCCCGATACCCGCCTCGCTCCTGTAGAATTGCTAATGCGCGAGTATCGCCGCTTTGCCAATTACCGCTTTACCTCTAAATACCTGATGTACGGACCAGAGTATGGCTCTGAAAACCTGCGTAATGAGCTGGCGCGTTTTCTTTATGAAACACGCGGGCTACAGGCAAGTCCCGAAAATATTCTCATTACCAAGGGAGCGCAAATGGGCATCTATCTTGTCTCTCAGGTATTACTATCAAAAAATGACACGGTGATAGTGGCCGATCCCGGTTACCCAGGCGCCAACCAGGTATTTGAACATGCCGGCGCCAAACTTGAATTTGCCCCGGTAGATGAGTATGGTATTAACCTGAATGCGGTAGAGGAGATATGCAAAAAGAAGAAGGTAAAGCTGCTGTATGTTATACCACATCATCATCGCCCAACAACGGTAACGCTTTGCGCCGAACGCCGCATGCGCCTGCTGGAGCTGGCCATGAAGTACCGCTTCGCTATTATTGAAGATGATTACGATTATGATTTCCACTACAACAGCAGCCCCATACTCCCCCTCGCCAGCGCCGATTATTATGGCAGTGTAATTTATGTAGGCTCGTTCTGCAAAACGATAGCGCCGGGCATACGCATAGGATTTGTAGCTGCGCCTAATGATCTTATTCTTCAACTGGTTAAACTACGCAAGATCATTGACCGGCAAGGCGAACAGTTACTGGAAGAAGCTATTGCCAACCTGCTCAAGAACGGAGATATCAGCCGTCACCTCAAAAAGACTAATAAGATATATCACGAGCGCCGCGATATGCTTTGCAATCTGCTCAAAGAGAAACTGGGCGATAAGGTGGCCTTCCAGATACCCAGCGGGGGATTTGCCATTTGGATGGAGTATCTCAATGGGGTCGATGCCCGCATTGTAGCCGAAAAGGCTGCCGAAATGGGTCTCATCATCAACAAAGGCGAAGACTATTTTTATGATAAGACCGTAAACCATAGTTTTGTACGCCTGGGCTTTGCATCCCTAAATCCGAAAGAAATGGAGGAAGGCGTGGATATACTGAGCCGGGCAATTGATAAAGCATCAATTGCATAATTTTTAAAATCTTATTACCAATCATCCGTCTGAACGGATATATAACTTTGTATGTACCTGTTTCTTCTTGCCCTGCATTCGTTAACCCGCTGGTTGGTATTGCTTAGTTTGGTATTCGCTATTTTTCGCTCGTACCGCGGCTGGCTGGGGCATAAACCGTTTACCAAAACCGATCATGTCATGAGGGTGGTAACCGCGTCGGTAGCGCATGTACAGTTGGTTATTGGTATCTGGCTATATTTTATCAGCCCGATCGTTAATTATTTCCTGCACAATTTCGCACAGGCCGTACACATGCGGCAGATCAGATTTTTTGGCATGGAACACATCACCATGATGCTCATCGCCATTGTACTTATTACCGTTGGCTCGGCAAAAGCCAAACGCAAAAGCACGGACGAAGCCAAATTTAAAACAATGGCAATATGGTTCAGTATCGCCCTGTTTATCATATTTATGTCCATCCCGTGGTCATTCTCGCCATTCACAAGCCGGCCATTGTTCAGGGCATTTTAATTGGTTGGTAACAATTTGCTTTTGTGAGAGTCAAATCAGTAAATTTGTTAGCCATGCGTTACTTCCTTTGCTTTCTGCTGCCGCCGGCTGCCGTGCTTACAACCGGTCGCATTGGTTCATTCATACTTTGCATTATCCTCACTATCTGCGGATGGATACCCGGCGTTATTTATGCTATCCTTGTTACCAATGACTTTTACGAGGGCCGCCGCAACCGCAGAGTGGTAAGAGCTATCCGGGCAAACAGGTATCGTTAAGATCAGATCCCGACCCTGTTTATTTCTGCGTTTTCTGCTTCTCCATTTTTTGAATTTCGCCTGCAATCAAAACGGGGAAATATTTCTACATGTCGTGTAAATATTTATTCATTTTGTTCACTCCAATTTGATTCTCAAGGCTCCGCCCCGCCGCAAACTGTGTATTATTTACACAATTATTACCATTTTTCTCTAATTGTTTACAATCGCTTTAGGTACCAGCTATAACAGTATAGTTTTTGCAAGTAAAATATATTTTTATAAGCGCCCTAATATATTGAAGACTCGATTACTCTTTTTTTTGCTGATAACATTTGGGTTAGGCATAGCAAAAACCAATGCACAATATGTATGGAACGGCGGCTCTTCCGGCAACTGGACCACTGAAAGTAATTGGCTATATCTTGGATTTCTCCAAATAGGGTATCCGGGAGAATATTCCACAAGCGATTACGCTTATTTTAGTTCATCAAACGTTACGGTTAATGTCACAAGTGATGTATCTATTAGCCAGATAGAAAGCGCGTACAGCGTTTCAGGTGTAACTATAAATACAAGCAGCGGCAATACACTAGCCATATCATCCGGGCTCAACATGGGGCAGCCCTCATCCGCGGCAACGGTGTTAACACTTTCCGGGGCCGGAAAATATATTATTGGCGGTACTTCTTCACCTGGCTATAATGCATCCTATGCATTTTCGTCGGGTACTATTGTATATTTTGATGTCAACTCTACGTTGGATATGACGAACTCGCAGAAGAACGTAACCAACAATGGTACATTGATATTTTTATCGGGCAGTAAGTTCAATTTAAGCTCATCTTCCTCAGCATTTACAAATTCAAGTACCGGATCAATTATTTCTTACGCTGCCACATTTAACCTGACTGCAAGCAGCTCAGCTGGCATTACTAATAATGGCTCATGGCGCGACCACGGATCTACCTTTAACATTACCGGCCAGAGTGCAGGTTTCCAGAATACAGGAACATCTGCAAGCTTTTATGGCAGCGGTACAACCATAGCTATCGGCCCGACATCTAATAACAGTAACAGCCTGAAAAATACTTCTTCTTTTACTGTAGATTCAGGTTCAGTTGTCAATCTCAAAACCCAGAACTGCACACTTTCAAATTCAGGTTCTTCAGCAGCATTTAACTTAAGCTCATCTACACTTACTTTAAGTACCGCCAATACAGTAAACATTACCAACTCCAGTTCTGCCACGTTCACTGCTACCAATTCAACTATAAACGTATCGGGCTATCAGAATTATATCAGTAATTCTGCAACGTTCATAGCAGGTACATCCGGTTCGCCATGCGTAATTAATATAAGCGGATCAGGAAAAAGCCTTGGCTCAAATACTTCTATTTATAATACAGGTACATTTACATTAGGGCCAACATCAATAATTAATGCCACAGGCACCAGCTCAAGTAATCCGAATATCGTATACAATAACGGCGGCACGTTTACATTACAGTCGGATGCAACGGGTTCTGCAACAATAGGTACGCTTGGCGCGGGCGGCTCATTTCAGGGCACTTTCAATGTACAGCGATATATCACCCCCGGCTATCGCGGATACCGGTTATTTTCCTGCCCGATAAATACCCACGGATACACCCCAGGCAGCTCAAACGTAATCGACATAAGCTATCTGGGTTCAAGCACATACAGCACCGGCGAATTTATTGCCGGCCCGGGCTCGGGATTCGGCACAAACGGCACACTCTCACACACCATTGCAAATCCTACCATTTATTTATACCAGGAAAGCGCATTGCCCGGTGCTAATTACAACCAAAGCTTTATCTCCGGAAAAAATATCGGCATTTCTTCAATAGGCACAAACAGCGTAACCACTACCAGCACAGCAACCAATGGCGTAAGCACATCAGGGATAAAAATACCTGCGGGCAACGGTTATATATCTTATTTTATAGGCCCGTATAACATTACAAGCTATGTGTCAACATCCCCTGCTACAGCAACTACAACAGCCCCCGGCTACATTAACCAGGGCACCATTCCACTCTACTTATGGGGAACAAGCCCGTCAAGCACCTTAACATACACTACCGGAACAGGCAGCAGAAATCCCGGATACGTTATGGCCGGCAACCCATACCCTTCCACCCTTGATCTGTATGCTTTGTACAACGATACCTACAACAGCTCCAATAATCAAAAAGTTATCAACCCGTCCTTTTACGAGTTGAACGATCAAACACAAAGCTATGTAACTTACAATGCCACAACCGGATCATCCGGTACCGGCAACTCAAGGTATGTGGCAAGCGGACAGGGATTTTTTATCAGTGTTGTATCTAATATTTCAAGTGTAACCAATAAAACGCTTACATTTACGGAGAACGACAAACCTTCATCAACTTCATCTGCGGTATTTCCGTCAACGCTTTTACTGGCAGCATTACCCCCTTCTGATAAAACCAACGTTTCAACCGGCCTGCATTTAAAGCTTATCAAGGATAACGTTAATTACGACGAATGCGGATTATATTTCAGAAGCGACTGGAAAGATACTTATAATGAAAAATCGGACACCTATGACCTTGACGGTGTTAGCCCGAAAGTATACTTATCCAGCTACTCATCCGATGGCGTACGAACAAGCATTAATGCCTTATCTGATTATACCTATGGCAAACGTATAAAGTTGTTCGTTAAGGCAACTACCGATGGCATTTATAAACTTAATCTTGAAGATTTAACCAACATTGATACCACCAATTACAGCGTTTACCTGATTGATAAGAAGCGGAACGACTCGTTGGATATGGTGCATTATAAAACCTATACCTTCAATTTTTACATTGCCGATACCGCATCCTTTACCGGCCGGTTCTTGCTTGCCATCGAACCAAAATTAACACGTCCTTACAACCTGATCACTTTCTCCGGCCAAAAAGGCGGCGGCAACACCATCCTGCTAAACTGGAATACCGCCAACGAAGGTAATTACACCACCTTCGGCCTCGAAAAACTGGGGGCTAACGGAAACTATACAGCAATAGATTCCGTACAAAGCAATAGTTCAGGTGTTTATTCCTTTAATGATCCGTCGCCAATAATGGGCAATAATATTTACCGGCTTGCGCAGAATGACATACACGGAAAGGTAACTTTTGCCGGCCCTATAAACGTTAATTACAACACTATATCGGTAAGCGGTATGTTCTCCATTTATCCTAACCCTGCAAAGGATATGATCAATATATCCGTTAACTCGGGTGTTACAGGCAGCAGGCTTACGCCGGTATACCAGGCAAGCATTTATAACCTTTCAGGCGTAGCTATGGACAGCAAACAGGTAAATACCAACAACTGGACACAAAACATTTCCGGATACAAAGCCGGCGTATATATACTTGAATTAAAAACTACCAACGGAGATGTTGTAGGAAAAACTAAATTTGTAAAAACAAATTAAAGTTGTAGTGATGACAGATACTAAAGGCAAAAACCGCTTAATTATAAATATTCCTGCCTGGCTTTTATTGCTGATTGCCTTTGTAGCAATGCCTGTAATTTCTTTTGCACAGGATGTACCTTGCGACGGTACAGACCCTTATACTACTTGCCCGCTTGACACCAACGTTTGGGTGCTTGTGGCGATTGCCCTGATAGCCGGCGCTTTTTTTCTGTATAAGCAGCGAAAAATGCAATACACCAAATTTTAAGTACTACATTAGCAATCAATTAACTGCCGATATTAAAAAAATATAAATTTTTCAAAACAAATTACCGGAAAACAACATTATAGTAACGTTGACTGGTAATTATGGAAGAATTAATCATATTTCGCTTGTTCCTGGCCTTTCCCGTTATAGGCCTTCTGATCCCTGACGTTGGCTTGTTATTTTCAGGCTACAGACTTTACCGGATACCCGCCACCCATCTTATTATTGAAATTACATTATCCATCTGCATAGGTATTTGCTCCTTGTGGATTGTACATTTTAAAAGAAGAGAAGAAAGGGAAAGAAAGCTCACTAAAGACAAATCCCTGATCAGCGCATGATCCGACGGATCGTTAACCTGCTTTTTGCTCTTTAACGGGATACTGTTGCTTCAGTTCCTGTAATTCTATTTCATAAGCACGCATGCGTGCATGTAAAATATCCACTTCTGTGCGCAACATTTGTATCTCGGTAATCAGCTTGGCCGAATCGGGTTTATTGATTGATTTTTCACCTGTACCCAATATAAGCCACTCGGGCGAATACTTTAGCTGAAAACACAGCTTACGGATAAGGTAATAGCTGATCTCCTGCTTCTTGTTTACCACCTTGCTTATAAAACCCTGGTCAACACCAATGGCATTTGCAAGTGCAAGCTGTCCGCCATGCTCTTTTACAATTACTTTTAGTCGTTTTATTACTCCGTCGTCAGACATATATGCCTGCAATAATAAACAAACTACTTATAAAAAGTAAAAAATAGATGCTTTAACGATGTATTTGGATTTTTTTATAAAGGAGATACTGTTGTTGCAGATACGCTTTTATCTAACGCCTTGTGTCATACGCAATAAATCGTTCAGCTTGCCATTGTAATCTTGCAATGATATTTTACCGCTGTTGCGCTCGCTCATAATAATGCCTAACCTGGCTGATAGCTCCTGGCGGCTGCGATCACCCGATGGCTTGTTTACAGGCGCCGGTACTATTTCTGACGAAGCGGGGCTACTGTACAAATATGAATTTAAGGTATTTAGCTTTTGCTCTATGGACCGTTGCAGAAAAAGTGGCTGCACATTTTTTGTTTCTTTTGTCAGCTTATTTAACCTGCGGCTCTGCTGAACATCAAGCATTAAAAAAATTGATGCCACCAATACTGCTATACCGAAAAAATATAAAACCGCTTCCATACAACTACTTTAAATGAGGTAAACCGTTGCAGATTTTCCCTGCCGTTTTTCAAACCTTCCATCTTTTACGGTTACATTAATCAAGTAGTTACAATATTTTATTATTAAAGCGTATCGAACAGAAACAAAAAAAGCGGCATTTAGCCGCTTTCTCATTATTAGGGTATTCAATAAATCAATTACAACCTATTTAACAGACTATCCATCTGGCTTTGAAATGTGTCAGCCTGCATTTCGCTGCGCCCATAGCTATTGATCAGCTGCGTTATTTCATTTGCTGCTGATTGTGGTTCTGTTTCGGTATTAACACCCGCGCTAAATTTGTATTCCAGCGCACTTATTGTTAATAGCTGCTTCATATTATCTGCATGCAAATTGCTGGTTATTTTATCATTCTGGCTTTTATATAAATTGATTATAAATATAAATGCAACAATTACACAGATGATGGTTAATGTTAGAGAAGTCATAATCTAAATATTTAACGGAAAAACATTTTTGCGATTAACATAATACTAATTTAACTAAAAATACATATTAAGTCAATTAACCGCAAAAAAAAATGTTTTTTTTCTTAATTATTTAACAAACAATAACGACAAGACAAGAAAATTAAGGCCATTTATCATTTTCTCCCAGACCTACATCATATTTATGCAAAACTTTTAGATACAATACTAATCATATTGCATTTATTTTTCAGAGAAGCTTCATCCAACATCCATAAGCACGTTTTTGAGCACATTTAAAACAGCATTTACTTTTTAAGCAAATTCAGATCATCGCATAGAGTTATTTAGCTGCCAATATCTTTTCATAACAATAAAAACGAAGATTAGGCCGGAAACGCAACGAGATCTCGCCCATAAACTCATAGCCAGCTTTTGGGAAAAGCTGGCGGGTAGCCTTATTATTACTATTAGTGTCAATCCGCAGTATGGCAATGCCGCGGTCTTTCGCTACAACTTCGGCCTGCTTTAAAAGAGCCTCTGCAACACCACGACCTCTAAAATTTACATTCACCGCCAAACGATGTGTTACAATTGCCGTTTGCGTAATATCCATACCCGCGTTTGCATACTCAGGGTATTGCTCTGTAGTAATAGCCGTAACACCGGCAATATCGCCGTCAATATCAGCCACCCAAAGTTGCTGCAACCGGATGTCTTCCTTAAACACATCCGCATTAGGATAAGTATCATCCCACTGAAAATTGCCCGAAGCGCGCATCAGCGGTACCACTTCGGTTATCAGGGTCATTATTGCAGGTATATCTTCTAAAATAGCTGGGCGAATGATCATAGAATTTTTGATTTTGAGGGTGCAAAAGTAAAAAATACAACTGGTTAGCAAAAAACAGCAAGGCGGCTAACTACCGGTCAATCCTCTTCGCGCGTAATCCCTTCCACCTCATCAAAATAAGCTATTACCCGGTTAAATATCTCCCAGTCGCGCCCTTCTACCCAGCGTAGCAGCACATGTATCCGCTTACCCAGGTCCGAATCAAACTTCAGCTCAAATACCAGCATTGATGAAGTGCGGGCCGGCCGCAGATAGATGTCTTCCACATCCTTCCAGTCTATCGTAATACCACGAATAAAATCCTTCATTCCCTGTTCATCCAATTCAAACGCCACATCGCCACGCAATGCAGGCAAAAGCCTTGCGTTTATCATAATACCCATTACGGCAGCAACCACCGCACTAAACAAGCCAAACACTATAGCGCCCAAAATATCGTGCGCATAAAAATTAACCAGGCAGGTGCGCAGCAGCAATAAAAATGCAACCAGCAAAACGGCCACACCAATAAAACCCGACTTCTTACTATATTTTAACTGAACAACAGGCATCGACATATTAATATTCTTAATAATAACAGCTTCCCAAAACCTTTCACCTTTTAGCTTTCGCCTTTTACCTCAGCACTAATGATTATGTTTCTTATGAATATCCATAACCAAACATAAGCGTTTAATATCTTCTATCTTTATTACAAATGGCGCATACTTTAAACGGTTACCTATCATCTCGGTAGTGTTATCAGAATGTGCGATCACTTCGTCCGGGTTGTCGCCCGTCAGCAGGCGCTTGTACATGCGGTAATCACCCCACTCTATATAATATACTTCGCCAGGTAATATTTTCTTGTCATGTATTACCTTCAGCGCTACCCAGCAGCCGTTTTCAAGGTACGGATACATAGAATGCCCCCAAACAGGCAAGGCAAAATCGCTTTCTTCTATTCCCGGAAAATTCATGATCCCAACCGGCGTGGTATCATTTATATCATTATATACCTCCACACCAGATGCAGTAGCAATCACCTCATACATAGGGATACCAGCTTCATTACGCTTAATTACAGCATTTTCTGTAATTTTATTATTGTCAAAAAAATCCTTGTATTTATCCTTAAATACCTGTAACTTGTCAGGATCAATATTTTGCCTGCTCTTAATGATCTCCGTTATCGAGCTGGCCGAATTAAAACCTAAAACTTCAGCTAATTGCGCATTGCCATTAAAAGCTTTTCCCTTTAATTGATTATACAGAATGATAAACTCCAGTGTTTCAGGACGTATTCTTTTTACTTTAGCCGGCTTTAACTGATCTTCCATAACGATTGCAAATATTTATCAACATTTTTTGTATTTAATACAGATTATTCTTTATATTTGTACTGTTGATTGATGCTAAATTAACCTAAACAAACAACAAAACCAAATGAAAAATACAGAACATACAGAAAGTAATACAGTTAGGCGTCTTTGCCTGCTATATTACACCCTGCATCCGGGGTAAATCCAACAAATCAACCCAGAAAAAAGATGCAGAATGAATTGACGACGACGAAAATACCTAAACCATGTATATAGCCTATTCAGTGATGCAGTGCCCATCAACCGGTGCTGCACATTTTACCGAAGCCGACGAAAACCAACCCCTTATCACAAATCAACAATTACGCTACCAGGCCTACCAGGATATTTGCAAAAAATATCGCCACGAGATCGCCGCCATACAGAAATACCTTCCAGGCTGGCAACCGTCTCCTCCTCCATTGTAGCGTATGGATCCCGGCCTATCCCTATAAAGGCAATTTATTAAACCATCATTCTCCGTTTAGGGGCGGAGAATGCCTTCACTGTAAGTAAACAGCAAAATTAAACTTCCCCATAAATGGGGCCGGAACGCTTATTATGATAAAATTAGCACAAAAACTTAAAGACCAGTTATGGTGGCTCATCATCACCGTTGATTATGATTACAGCCGCATTACCATTGCCGACCACGAAATAAACGGCGACACATTTACCCTCTGGCTCGAAGACAAGCACGATTTCAAAAACTCGCTCGACGAATGCCTGCAGATCAGCCTGCCTCTTAAGCAGTTTGCCAAAGTAATCCGCGCCGAAAACCTGAACAGCTATGAGGGCACCAAAATGCACCCAAAGAAAAACTATGCCTACAAGGCCCGTATCGAGATTAACGAACCCATTAAATGGTATAACGAAGACGCCAGCCCCACCGAGCAACAATGGGCACGTGAAGCCTTGTTAAAAACAATTTTAACGCAACTGATTGAAAACGAAGTTTATGACGGAACACGCGATGATCTGTTGTTCCTTTAATTTTACTATGCCAAATAGCATATAAAACATAATAACAAATCCGTTCAATTAACAGTATTTAGCTACCTTTGCCTTCTTTATGGCCTTAATTGAGTATAAATAATTATTCCGGTTTAAGGCTAACTTTAAACATAATGTACAGGTCAAAGCCACGCTCGCAAAAAGTAATCAGGATTGCAACCGCTGCATATTTTTTTGTATCCGGTTTCGGGTATACCACATGGGCATCGCGTATCCCATCCATCCAAAGTCACATGAACCTCAACGAGGCACAACTCGGCCTGGCCTTATTTGCCCTGCCCGTTGGCCTGATGGTTACCCTACCCATAACAGGCGGCTTGCTTAACCGCTTCAGCGGCAGCCGCATTATGCTTTTTGGCGCATTGTTCTTTAACATTACATTGGGTTTGCTGGGCTATACCAATAGCTACTGGCAGTTTCTGCTCATTCTGTTTTGCTTTGGGTCGTCTCGCAATCTCCTCAACCTGTCAATGAATACCGAGTCCGTTGGCGTACAGGCCATGTACAAAAAATCCATCATGACCACCTTTCACGGTATATGGAGCATGGCAGGTTTTGGCGGCGCTTTATTAGGGTACCTTATGGTGGCCAACCATGTAATACCGGCGCATCACCTGGTTGCGGTGAGTGTATTTCTGATTACATTATCCCTTTGCGCAATGCCTTTCCTGCTTAACCAGCCGCCTGCAAAAAACACATCAAGGACGAAGTTCTCCTGGCCCGACAAAACGCTTATTAAGCTCGGCTTTATCTGTTTTTCGTCCATGGCCTGCGAAAATATTATGTACGACTGGAGCGGAATCTATATGAACAAAGCCGTCCACAGTTCGCACGCCACGGCAACAGCCGCCTTCGTGGTGTTCATGACAACGCTCACCATATCCCGCTTCGCAGGCGATAAACTGGTAAACCGTTACGGGGTAAAAATTCTGATGCAATACAGCGGCGCATTCATAGTATGCGGTTTCGCACTGGCAGTTATCTTTCCCTACATTGTAACCGCAATAACGGGCTTCGCGCTGATTGGCATTGGCACCTCATGTATCGTACCGCTGGTATTCAGCGAAGCCAGTCGCTCAAAAACCATGAACAAAGGCCCTGCTATAGCGGCTGTATCAACAGTTGGTTACCTCGGCTTTTTAATGGTACCGCCGGTGGTGGGTTTTGTGGCCCAGGCATCAAATTTAAGATGGTCGTTGGCGCTGATAGCGCCGCTTGGCGCAGTTATCGTATGGCTGGCTTCCGGACTAAAAAGTTCGCGTGAGCATGTGGATATGTCAGCTACTTCAATTGAAGGCTGAAAGTGCCCTTCACCTTATAAGCCGGTTGCCCGGTCTTGCTGTCAGGCGTAAGGAAAGTATAAAAGGTACCCTTGGCTAATACGCTATCCTGCTTGTAGGCTGTAAGCGTTATCTTACCAAAATCCAGCGAATCAACGTTTTGAGGCAAGGTATATTCAACATTGGGTTTATTAACACGGCTCAATAAAAGCTGCGTGCCCGCAACAGGGCTATTAACATTTTTGGCAGCATTGCCGGCCGAGCTGATACCAAAGCTCATGCTATGTTCTTTATTAATAGCTGTTATGCCGAAATATTGCGTATCCCCCGAGCTCATATTTACAAATGCGACGGAATCTTTCGAAGCATCAAAAGTATAGGTAGAATCCGGCAGCGATATCTTCAGGGTACCTTTAACGGCGAGGTAATTACCCGGCGTATTCGCTATAAGTATAGATGAATCTGTTTTGGATGAAGTGGTAACCATGTCCTGGTTATCTTTTTGGCAGGAATATAGCATACCGGAAAGCAGCAAAGCAAACAAAAGTAAATATTTGGTAATGCCCAAGTTTCGCATAAACAGATTACTTGTTTTTCCGACACGTATAATTGATTACGTAAAATTAACTAAAAATTTGCCGGAATACCACTACGCAATTAAAATTTAACATTTTTTAACCGGGATGCATTCGGAGCAATAAAATCTGAGGGTGAAACCTGCATATCTCTGCGGTCTCTGCGGTTAAATGATCTATCAAACTTTTTTCTGAAAAACCCTTGCCCATACTAAAATAATTAGTTATATTTGTATATATCAAATGCCAAATGGCATTCAATTCATAACATGAAATTTCTTGAACCTAAACTAACGCCAGACGAACTTAACCGGCGCATAAAAGCTTATTTCACTTATATAGAGGGTGAGTACCATATCGAAACTGCTTCGCCGGCCAGCAAAACCAAACCTCGAAAAAACGCCAGGATAGATACCGAAGCGGGTGAAGTGATTGTATATACCCGCCAACCCGAACCGCCTACCCTAACCGGACTGGCATTATTCATCGGTTTTAACAGCCGCGAGGAATTTGAAGCGCATGAAAAGAAACCACGCTTCGTCGTTTTCCTTAAACGTGCACGACTAAAAATAGAGGCCGAATACGAAAAAAAACTTCACCTCACATCGGCTGCCGGAGCCATATTCGCCCTCAAAAGCCTCGGCTGGAACGACGACAAAGAAACCGTTAACCCGGCCCTTAAAACACTCGAAATAAAAATTATCGAAAGCGGCCCGTCGCCGGCCCAAACCGAAAAGGAAGTAATCCTTTAGAGAAGCAGGAATCAAGATAGAAAGGCGAATACCCCCCTATCGCTTTGTCTTCACTCCTGATTCTTATCTCTTGGCTCTAATCAATAACCTTATGCTCCAAACCTCTGTCCTCTTCTATCAAAACTATAACGCCACAGCCCCGGTCGTCATTAACCAGGGCGGCACAAGTTCGGGCAAAACCTACGCCATCGAGCAGGTATTATTTTGCCTTGCCTGTCGCGAAGAAAAGCAGGTGATCACCGTTGTTGGGCAGGATATTCCCAACCTTAAGGCCGGTGCCCTGCGCGATGCCCAAAAAATTTACACCAGCCTTGATCATTTTATGCTGATGGTAAAGAGCTTTAATAAAACCGATCGCATTTTCGAGTTCCATAACGGTACAATAATCGAGTTCAGAAGCTACGCCGATGCACAGGATGCGAAGTCGGGCAAAAGGGACTATCTTTTTGTAAACGAAGCCAATGGCATCAACTGGGATATCTATACCGAACTGGCGCTACGTACACGCAAACGCATTTTCATCGACTATAATCCCAACTATAGCTTTTGGGTGCATGATCATTTAATGGGTAAACCCGGCGTACAGCTCATCATCTCCGACCATCGCCACAACCCATTCCTAACGGCCGATGAACGCAAAAAGATAGAAGCACTGAAAAACGCCGACTACGAACTGTGGAAGGTATACGCCCGCGGCCTCACCGGCAAAATAACCGGACTGGTGTTCGATGAATGGCACATTTGCGAAAGCATCCCTAACGGTGCTAAATTCATCGCCGCAGGGCTCGATTTCGGCTTCAGTAACGACGAAACCGGCTGCATACAGGTCTATATGCAGAATGGCGAGCTCTGGGTAGACGAACTGCTGTACGAAACCGGCCTCACCAATACCGATATCGACAAAAAACTGTTCGAAGCGGGCCTCAGCAAAAAAGCCGAACTGATTGCCGATAGCGCCGAACCCAAATCCATCGAAGAACTCAAACGCCTCGGCTGGAGCATCAAAGGCGCCAAAAAAGGCCCCGACAGTGTGAAGAACTCTATTGACATACTGCGCCGCTATAAACTGAACGTTACCCGCCGCAGTATAAACCTGCGCCGCGAACTTGGCCGTTACAAATGGAAGACGGATCGCTCCGGCAAATCCGTAAACGAACCTGTCGATGCCTGGAACCACCTTATCGATCCGCTCCGTTACATCGCACTCCATAAACTTAAAGTAAACAACCTCAAACCACCCGTTTCACGCCTGCCCTACCTCGCCAAACCGCAATGGGCCGACCCGTCATTGCAAGACTTTATAATCACATGATAGAAAAAACGCTAAAAACCACCACCGGTAAACTCGCCGTATCCTTGCCCGGCAACCTCACCGAAGTAACGCTGGGCCAGATGATCGCCCTGCAGGAAAAAACCGAACTCAGCGACCTCGATGCCATTAGTATCTTATCAGGCATCCCTGTTCATGAGCTGCAAACCGTTCGCAATGCGGATGATTTTGCCGTATTTGCCGAAGCCGTACTATCGCTCTCCTATCAGGTAAAGTATCTGTACAATAGCGACAATATCCCCAAAAGCATCACTTTTCACACCTCCAACCGAAAGACTACGGTAAAAGTGATGAATAACCTTGCCGTCGAACCGGCAGGCGCGTTCTTTGCCGCACGCGAGATCATTGCCGACGAAATAAAGGAAGCTGTTAACCAACACGGCGAAACCGACTGGCAGCAAAATTTCAATCCATCACTCAAAGCCTGCGCGCAGGTGCTGGCGCATTACTTTTTCTGCCGCGCCACGGGCAAACCATACAACGAATACGAAGCCGAAGAATTTGTCGCCGAAATAAAAAAACTTAGGGTAACGGAGGCGCTGCCCATTGCCAAACATTTTTTTATGGTATTTCCAATCTTATGGAAACCGAGAACAGGCTTCTTTCATCGCCTCCAACAGCAATGGAGAAAAAGGCAGGAATACAGGCTTTTGAAAAGTTTAAATATATCAACACCATAAACGCCCTCGCAGGCGGCGACATCACCCGCTGGGACATCATACTTAACATGCCCTACGAGCGCGTCCTCACCAAACTGCTCCTCAACAAAACCGAAGCCGAATACCAAAAGCGCTACAGCGAAATTTTGCAGGCACAGCGATAGGAAGGGCAGTGAATTTAACATAACATCTAAAAAATGTCATTGCGAGCGGGAATGAGGGCAATACTGCGCCGCGAAGCAAACTCGTCGCCATGCAAAGCAACGAGTTTGCTTCGTCGTCTTTACTCACAGTCCTATCCCGCTCTAGCAATGACAGTGTTTTTAATACTTAATCTACCATGAACTAAAAACTACCCCCCATGATCCGCAACCAAATAGAAGCCATCACCCAAACCCTCAGCACGCCCGTAAGCTTTATTTACGGCACCGCTAACGAGCTCAACCTCCTTGCCGACGACGCAGCCTTCCCCTGTGTATTCATGTACCCGCTGCAGCCCGTCGATATCTCCCCGCAGGTAAACGGCTCGGTCGACAATACCTTTTCTGTCTACCTGGAGTTCCTCTTCAAAACTGAGTTCGACCAGTACACGTCTGACAATGAAACCTATGTAACCCAGGCCTTGCAACTGGCCAACGAATTCATTGTAAAAGCCGCCAAATACCGCGAAGGCGAAGGGCGCTATTTCCGCATTAAAGCAGGCGATAAGGCCCGGTCGCTCCCTGTGTATAACAAGTTTGATGTGAACAGTACCGGCGTGAACCTTACCCTCACGCTCACCAGCATGTATTACGCCAATTTCAGCTGATAGATGGATACCGACGATATATTAAACGAGATCGCAGTTGCCTTAAAAACCGACATCATCAATTCCTTGCAGGCAAACGGCAGCGGCAGCAACCAAACCATGCAGCAGATCGTCATTACCAAAACCGATAACGGCATACAGCTGCAATTGCCCTCTTACCTGCTCATTCTTGAAAAAGGGCGTGGTCCCACCAGTAAAGATCCTGTGCCCGGCAACCCGCCCATGATTCAGCGCATACAGCAATGGTGCCGGGAAAAAGGTATTGATGATAAAGCCGCCTGGGCCATAAAAAAGAAGATAGATAAGGTAGGCTACCCGGCAAAACCCGGCATCATAACCGGACCATTGGGCGATGATAACATCAACAGCCGCCTTGCCGACCCTTTAACACAACTGGCAGAAGCCATAACTACCCAAATTTTAAACGCAATTACAATATGAACAAAATAGCGCAATTTACTTTCAGTGTGATAGCCGGCTACCAGTTTGTCTACATATCCATTTACGACACATCTACCGGCCAGCTCACCAATGGCGACAACATGAGCGTCACCTACAGTCAAACCGTCAATGGCATAACCACTACAAACACGGTTACTATTCCCGGTCAGCAGGTGCAGATATTCAAAGGTGAGCCCAATATCAATAACAGCTGGTCGTTTACCTCACAGGTTGACGGGCCCAACCTCGGCCCGCCCGTTACACGCTGCGACCTTGCCATCAACTATATCAACGTTGATACACCCGAAAGTGCACCCGGCGCGTTCGATGGGCAAATCACCGTAAATGCCTCATCCAGCTATCTGCCAATCCTGTATTCAAAAGATAATGTAACCTTCCAATCCAGTAATGTATTTACTGGCTTACAAGGCGGCTTGCTTGTGATATATGTTAAAGATGCCAACCCGTTGGGCTGTCTCGTGCAGCAATCAGTTACTATCCCCGTAACGCAGGCTTTGCTCATTAGCGATCCGTCTGTATCGTTAACAGGCGGCAATGTGAGCCGTTGGAGCGCCGCTTTTAACCCCGTTGTATTCACCTACCAACGCAAGGATTTCGACGTAACAGGCATCACGCTTGATTCTGTTACAGGCAATGCAAAAGTTGCCGTGAATGGCAGCACAAACGCCATCAGTACAGCCATTGCCTGTAACAACGCCGTTATCAGCAACGCGAAGGCACAGGGGGTTACATTGGTTAACACGCTTAATATTTATGTTTACATAAATGCAGGGCCGTATATTGGCGTATTTAACGTAACGGGTACAGATGGCAATTCGCTCATTATCAATACGCCCTACAATGGTACTGCAACAGGCTATGTCAATATCAACTTCCTTAAGCCTTATTACAAAATATTCACCTATGTCAGCTACCGCAATCCGCTTACCGGCACTAATACCACTGTCAAATCCGTAAATCGCCCAAATGCAGAAGGTATTACACAAGCCGATATCTCCAACCTGCTGCAAAGCCTGCTGCGCGCACAGGATGACAGCAATTACACACTGGTCAACTACCAGGATACCAATCTTTCTGCCAGTTACACCATACAATACCAGGAGCAGTATGACGATATCGACCATCCCGGCAATATCATCACCTCAACGCCCATTTCCATTGCCGAACCTTATTACATCACTTATACGGCCCGCCAGCTGCAATCAAAAAACGGCGGCAACATGGCCGAATACGTGCCGTTCCCAACCGGCCAGCAGGCCAAATGGATAACTGACTTTGCCGAACCCGCCTGGTCACTCAACTATCCTTTCGATCTTTCTTTTATTTATGGCGAAACACTTGCAGGCCTGCAATTATATTACCAGATCACGATACTGGATATCAACCGGCAGCCTTTGCCCGGCAATACCATCACCTCATCACTTTTAAATGAGGATGGTTCATGGTTGCTCAACCAGGATGCATCCAGGCTAACTATCGCATCGCAAAACCTGTCAAACACCCCAATACCTGAGCATATCGGCCTAAACAGGCTGCTTATTAATACTGCCTTCCCTGACAATGCCTGGTATTTCACTATCGCGCTTTATTACAACGACACCAATAACAACCCGGTGCAGGTAACCAAGCCGCAAACAGTAAGGATCGATCATACGCCCGATATCAATTCCGTTTATCTCCGATGGATAGGCCTAACCGGCTCATGGAACTACTACCGCTTCATCTACAACCAGGAGATTTCGCTCGACGTACAGAACGCCACCATTATTAAAAACTTTGTAACCGACTGGGAAAACCAGCAGGGCGTTGAAGAAGTGATCAGCAAAGATGCCGGCCAGAAAATGAGGGTATCGGCAGAAGATCTGAGCGTGGCAGATATAAAAGGGTTGCAATCCATCAAATACTCGCCAAAAGTGCAAATGCTGGTGAGCGCAAACCCTGTAAAATGGCAAACCGTGGTCATCAACACCGCCACCTACAGCGAATACGAAACCCTCAACGGACAAGCACCTTTCAGCGTAACCTTCAATATGCCGTCAATAAATATTCAGACGCAATAGGTTAGAGATTAGACTACAAAATTAAATTCTACTATGGACTATCGTCCATGGTCTATCTGCTAAATATGAACCACATCCAGCTATTTCTCAACGATAAACCCGTCGACTTGTCCGACGATAGCCCTATCGCGCTTACCTTCCAGATCAACAACCTGGCCGAAGTGCAAAACCAGCAGGGCAATACTTCCAACCAGTTTAAAATACCGCTCACCCAAAATAACCGGGCTATTTTAGGTTATGCGGATGATATAACCATCGAGAGTCCCGGCCTGCCGGTACAAACACCCTATAGCCGCATGAACGCGCGGGTAATACAAAACGGCATCGAAGTTTTCCCGAATGCCATAGCCGAGATTAACCAGATCGACTCCGATACCGCCAGCGTTACCATCCTTTCGGGCAATGTGGACTTCTTCGATTCCCTCGGCGGCCAACTGGCCGATATGGGCGACAGCGCCAGCCAATGGAGCGGCTATGGCGCTAACCTGGTATGGGAACCATTCGATCATCCCTGGAACCTCGACAGCGTGGCGGGCAGCCAAAGGCACACCGCCGAAGACGGCTGGATATATCCCGTGATCGACTATGGCAATCTCGACCCGCTGGATCATTCTACCATTGACGTGCGCAACCAGCGACCGGGTTTCTTCATCA
>JBQCIS010000345.1:0-5587 GCA_051953515.1 Mucilaginibacter sp. | reverse complement strand
CATAGCCTAACCTTACCGGGATGTAAATTTCGTTACTGTGATCTTCACCGGGAGTGTAATAGCCGGGTATTTTGTACGAATACCGGTTTGTAGTAAGGTTATTTATAACCATACCGATACCGCTTGACAGGTAAACGTTCTTTAACGCGTTAGCAAGCGGGCTGTTGGAGTAGTCCATAATTTCGCCGGCCTGTACCTGTACCCTGAAAGCGGCAGCAGTGAAGCTGTTGGAAAACTGGCGGCCCGTAGTGTCTTTAAGTTCGTTACCGCCTTCAAGCCTGCCTGCTTCAACTTCCAGTATATAGTTAATGTACGGTGTTACGTTATAGTTGAAGTTGAAGTGTATGGATGGCGTGCTTTTTACAGATTGTGCATCGCCGTAGGTTTTGTTTATAGCACCGCCAAAGCCTATATCATATTGGGCATAATTATAGCCAAGCTGGGCTTTGGAGATAAATGCGAAAGAGGTGATGATAATGGTGAAGAATATTTTTCGTAGGTTAAAAATGCTCATAAATAAATTATTATACCGTGACCGGAAAGGTCATGGGTGTAATTGCATAAAAATAATACCAATCTTATTAAAAACAATAAAAACAGAAATAAATTGCCATGTAGCCTTCTTTTTTACATTTTGTACGATTGATTTAGGCGTGTAAATTCTATATTTGGGCGCACTAAAAAATCGTTTACAGATGTCAAAAATTAAAGTAGAAAATCCTGTAGTTGAGCTGGATGGCGACGAAATGACCCGCATTATCTGGAAATTTATAAAAGATAAGCTCATTTTCCCGTATCTCGATCTTGATATTAAATATTTTGACCTTGGTATTGAGCACCGCGATGCTACCGACGACCAGGTTACTATTGATGCTGCCAACGCGATAAAGAAATACGGCGTAGGTATTAAATGCGCAACCATTACCCCTGACGAGGCCCGCGTAAAAGAATTTGGCCTGAAACACATGTGGAAATCGCCAAACGGAACTATCCGTAACATATTGGATGGTACCGTGTTCCGTGAGCCAATAGTAATGAGCAATGTACCGCGTCTGGTGCCAAACTGGACCGCCCCGATCTGCATCGGCCGTCACGCATTTGGCGATCAGTACCGTGCTACCGATTTTGTTACTAAAGGCAAAGGTAAATTAACCATCACCTTTACCCCGGAAGATGGCGGCGAAGAACAATCATTTGAAGTTTATAACTTTAAAGGCGATGGTGTTGCCCTGGCCATGTACAACACCGACGAATCTATAAAAGGTTTTGCACGCGCATGCTTCAACCAGGCGTTGTTGAAAAAATGGCCGCTGTACCTGTCTACCAAAAACACCATTCTGAAAAAATACGATGGTCGTTTTAAAGACATCTTCCAGGAGATATATGAAACCGAGTTCAAAAACGAGTTTGAAGCTAAACAGCTGACTTACGAGCACCGTTTGATAGACGACATGGTTGCTTCTGCCCTGAAATGGCATGGTAACTTTGTTTGGGCTTGTAAAAATTATGATGGCGACGTACAGAGCGATACCGTAGCACAAGGTTTCGGTTCGTTAGGTTTGATGACCTCAACACTGGTTACACCTGACGGTACTGTTATGGAAGCCGAAGCTGCCCACGGTACAGTAACCCGCCACTACCGCGACCACCAGGCCGGTAAGCCAACTTCAACCAACCCGATCGCTTCTATCTTTGCATGGACAAGAGGCCTGGAATTCCGCGGCATGCTGGATAACAACCACGAGCTGATCAAATTCTGCAAAACTTTGGAAGAGGTTTGTATCGAAACCGTTGAAAGCGGCAAAATGACCAAGGATTTGGCCATCACCATAAAACCAAAAGTTGAACATGGCACAGATTACCTGTACACTGAAGAATTTTTGGCTGCAATTGACGAGAACCTGAAGAAAAGGCTTGCATAAACACGTCCGATCTTGAAATAGGAAAAGTCCGCATAGTTTATGCGGACTTTTTTGTTTGCTTTATTATCTTTGGCAAACACATCAATTACCATGTCAACACTGTATCCATTAAAATTTAAAACGATTTACAAAGACAAAATATGGGGCGGTCAAAAGATCCGCACCTATCTGCATAAAGATTTTGGCAACCTGCCCAATTGCGGTGAAACCTGGGAAATTTCGGGCGTAAAGTCTGACGTATCGGTTGTGGCTAACGGCAACCTGGCAGGTGAATCATTGGCCGATCTGCTGGCAAAATATAAGGACGAGCTGGTAGGCAAAAAAATATACGAGCGCTTTGGCAACGAGTTTCCTTTACTGGTGAAGTTTATCGATGCCAACGAGGATCTTTCCATACAGGTTCACCCCGACGATAAACTGGCTAAAGAGCGTCACAATTCCTTTGGCAAAACCGAAATGTGGTATGTGATAGAGGCTGATCCGGGTTCGACGCTGATTGCCGGCTTTAACAAGGAGCTTACTCAGGATGAATACCTGGAGAAATTTAACAGCGGCCATTTAACCGACGTATTGAATAAAGAAGACGTGAAGGCGGGAGACGTGTTCTTTTTACCAGCCGGCCGCGTACATACCATTGGCAAAGGCTTGCTGATAGCTGAGATACAGCAAACTTCTGATATTACCTACCGTATATATGATTTTGATAGGGTAGATGACAAAGGTAACAAGCGCGAGCTACATGTTGAACAGGCACTTGCCGCCATAGATTATAAGCATTACCCTGAGTACAAAACAAAATACACTCCTGAAAAAGATAAGAGCGTTCACCTGGTGAGCTGCCCTTATTTCACCACCAATGTGCTTGATTTTGATAAGAGTACCGAAAAGGATTATTCAGGGTTAGATTCGTTTGTAATTTACGTATGCCTTGAAGGCGCTTACGAGCTGAAATATAACGGCGAAAGCTACCCGGTTAAAATGGGCGAATGCCTGCTGCTGCCAAACACCGTTGATAAAGTAGAATTAAGCACAGATAAGGGCTTTAAAATACTGGAAAGTTATATTGAATAATAAGAGCATTTGGGAGATGTAAATCTCTGCATCACTGATACTGTTAAAGAGACGCATTTGCGTCTCTTTTTTTATCTCTCTTATTTTCTGTATATCCTTGATAGCACAAACTTCCTGAAGAAAGTTTTTTCATTTATAAGGGTGTAATCATTATCGTTAAACCGCTTATTGATATCGGGCAACCGTGAAGCTTCAATTTTGCATAGCGTTCGGAAAAAGATAAACATGAAGCGGAGGAGTACATGCTGCCACCACCGGCCCGTTAGCTGGAAATCGCAGTTGAGCCAGAGGCCTTCGCGTTTGAGCAATTTATGAATATGTGAAAATACCCTTTCGGTAGTTTGCTCGGTAAAGTTATCGAACAGGAATGGGGTGATCACCACATCGAAATGGGTATGCAGCGCAACATTTTCCATCGCATCGTTAATAAAAAACACCTGGTTATTGCCCGTTACCCGTTTTTTAGATAAGGCGATCATATTGGTTGCTATCTCTACATAGGTAATATTCAACCCGCTGGAATGTATGCGCGCCAGTTCTTCAAGTATCCAGCCTGTACCGCCGCCAACAATAAGAATATTGCTGTTTTTGGGTACGTATTGCAATAGCCATACCTGTGCCTTTACCAGCGAACGGCCATAAACCATGCGCGATAGGGCATCATAAAACCAGGCGGAGTTATTATAATTAGCAGCCATTTTCAGGTATACGGAATGAAGCGGCAAATGGTGACAGAATTTTGTATTT
This sequence comes from Mucilaginibacter sp., assembly GCA_051953515.1. Taxonomy (GTDB): domain Bacteria; phylum Bacteroidota; class Bacteroidia; order Sphingobacteriales; family Sphingobacteriaceae; genus Mucilaginibacter. The sequence continues at coordinate 1,847 of JBQCIS010000345.1, read as the reverse complement.
TTAACGTAACAATCCTTTACCGCTATGAAAATACTCGTTGTAAGTATAGCAACAATATTTTTGTTGCCACTAACCCTTATAGGTGTTTTTGCACAAGACAAAAAGGCCGAAGACAAATATAACCGCCAGGAAGTAATGATACCCATGCGCGATGGTGTTAAGCTGCATACCGTCATCTTCACACCCAAAGCGCAAGCAGAAGCATTGCCCTTTTTAATGGAGCGCACACCTTACGGGGTAAATGGTTATCCAAGTCCTGAAAAAAACACCTATGTAAAGGATATGGCCGACGATGGCTATATCTTCGTATACCAGGATATACGCGGGCGCTATCTTTCGGAAGGCCAGTTTATGATGCAGCGCTCCAGCAGGGATAAGCGTATGCCTAACTCGATAGATGAGGCCAGTGATACTTACGACACCATTGACTGGCTCCTTAAAAACATACCGAATAACAACGGAAAGGCGGGAATCTACGGCATTTCATACGATGGATGGACCGCCATTATAGCGGGCGCTGATCCGCATCCGGCACTCAAGGCGGTATCAGAACAGGCAACGCCGGATGATATGTTTTTGAATGACGATTTTCATCACAACGGCGCATTCAGGCTAAGCTATGGGTTTGAATATTCGGTACTGACCGAAGCTGCCAAAACCGATTCGTTGTATAATTTTCATGAATATGATACCTACAACTGGTACCTGAACCTGGGCCCCTTGTCGAATATTAATTTAAAATACGCGCATGGTACTTTGCCAACATGGAATAATTTCTTTCTTCACCCGGATCATGACCAGTTCTGGAAGCAGCAATCAATAGTGGACAGGCTCGATCATCCCCGTACCGCTATTCAGCATGTATCGGGCTTCTGGGATCAGGAAGATATGGTGGGACCGCAGTCGGCTTATAAAAAGTTGGAGAAAGAAGACAGGAGCAACCAGAATTTTATTGTGATAGGCCCATGGAACCACGGCGGCTGGGCCGGCGGCGATGGCACACATTTAGGGAATATAAAATTTGGTGGCCAGGCTACAGGGACCTATTTCCGTAAAGAGATACAGGCCAAATGGTTTGCCTGGTACCTGAAAGGAAAAGGTGATGGTAAGTTTGCCGAAGCAATTACTTTTCAAACAGGCTCGAACCAATGGAAGAATTATAGCACGTGGCCGCCAAAGGAAGCTGTAAGTACAAGGCTTTATTTACATTCGGGTGGTAGATTATCCTTTACACCGCCAACAGCTAACGAAACCGCGGATAGCTACGTATCCGATCCATTAAAACCGGTACCTTACCGTACACGGCCTGTTGAGGAAACCTATGGCACCGGCTCGCGCTGGTACACATGGCTTACCGAAGACCAGCGGTTTGTAGACAACCGCCCTGATGTGCTTACCTGGCAAACCGATACGCTAACACAAGACATTACCATAACCGGCAATGTGGCAGCAACATTATTTGCATCTACCACAGGCAGCGATGCCGATTGGGTTGTGAAGCTGATAGATGTTTATCCGCAAGAGGATAAAGAAGATCTCAAAATGTCTGGCTATGAATTGATGATCGTTGATGACATTTTCAGGGGTCGATACAGGAAAAGCTTTGAGCATCCGGAGCCGATAGCACCTGATAAAATAGAGGAATACCATATTAACCTGCATGCGGCAGACCATGTGTTTAAGAAAGGCCACCGGATAATGGTGCAGGTACAAAGCAGCTGGTTTCCGTTGTATGATCGTAACCCGCAGAAATATGTTCCAAATATTTATAAGGCCAAAGTAAGCAATTATCAGAAAGCTACACAGAAAATATATTATGCTACAGGCGATGCGAGCTGTATTGAATT
>JBQCIS010000344.1:0-6643 GCA_051953515.1 Mucilaginibacter sp. | reverse complement strand
TTTCTCGAGTTGAAAATGCGCTTAACGCCATACATGTATACCTATTGCGCGCAGGCACATGAAACCGGCGTACCTACCACACGCGGTATGGTGCTGGAATATCCGAATGATCCGGTTACATGGGGTAAACAAACGCAATATCAGTTCATGAACGGCGAGTGGTTCCTGGTAGCGCCTATATACAAGGACGAAGCTAAACGCGACAGCATTTACCTGCCTAAAGGCACCTGGTATGATTACTGGGACGGCAAAGCCTATGCAGGCGGCAAATGGATGAACAACTACCCTGCCCCATTGGCAAAACTACCTGTATTTGTAAAAGCCGGCGCAATTGTCCCAATGTACCCGGCGATGAATTATGATGGCGAAAAGAAAGCCGATACTTTAACACTTGATATTTATCCGTATAAACATTCATCATTCAACATGTACGAGGATGATGGACTTACCCGCGAGTATCGCAAAGGTGCTTTTGCCAAAACGCTCATCGAGGCAAACGCAGGTAAAGACGTTGCAGTAACTATTCATCCAGCAGTGGGAAATTATACCGGAAAGTATCTGCAAAGGATTTATGTGTTGGATATTCACCAACAGAAGGCGCCAAAACAGGTATTCGTAAACGGCGTCCCGGTTAAAATGATCGCGTCAGCAAGTGTATTTAATACTGCCAAAACAGGTTTTTATTATGATACGAATGATAAGACGGGAGTTGTTCATGTCAAAACAACGTGGTTAAAAACCAATGTAGTGCAAACGGTCAAGGTGGTGAATTAAGTTCTCTGAATGGGAAATAATAGCTTGATAGAAACTTACGAAGTTTTAAAAACTTCGTAAGTTTAATATCCCCGACTTATTCATCAGGCTTACTTGCTCCGCAGAAATTTAACTACCTGTAATTGTTCTTTCGAGCTAAGGATATCACCTTCATAATGCCATAATCCATCATCAACCAGGATAATACGGCCGAGGTAATCAGGATTATTTTTGTCGGCAAGATCGTCGTTGATGTCTCTTTCGCGAGGTTCGGTAATCAGTGTGGTTTCATCGCCAAAGGCATCTTTATATATTTTATATATGCCCGTATTAACCAGCTCATTATCGTCGCGTTCCAAAACAGGTTCAACAATAATCTTTCTTAACGTATCGTCTGGCTGTACGATGCTAATTTGCGCGGGAGTTAACATAGCGGTTTGGTTTATAGGATATACTACAACAAGGGCACTAATTTGTTTGCGCCATTTCATTAGTTAACTGTTTGATATACTGCCTGATCTGCGCTTTGTCGCCTTTAGTTTTCGCCAGTTTCAATGCTTTATTGAAATGATCCAGGGCAAATATATTATCAATGTCTGTATATAAATACCCTAACAAACAATGGTACAGATGATTATCATCCAACCCTAACTTCTCAGCTTCTATAATCGCCTTTTCTTTACCCACAGCTTTGGAAAGCGCATAAGTGCGGTTCAGCGCAGCTATTGGCGAATATTCCAATATCAACAGGGTATTGTAAAGTTGCAAAATGCTATCCCATTTTTCCTGAGAATCCACTTTCTGTGTATGCCAGTAAGCAATAGCAGCCTCCACATGATATTTGGTGATATGCGCCCCGACAGATGCTTTATTTAAATATTGTTGTCCGCGGGTTATCAGCTCTTTGTCCCATAATGAAGTATCCTGTTCTCCGTAGAGAATGGATTCGCCCTGCGGCCCTGTTCTGGCCTCAAAACGCGAAGCGTGGAAACACATCAATGCCAATAAAGCATGTACAGCCGGTTGGGCTGTGCTTGTGTTTTCGGTAAGCAGGTAAGTTAAACGCATGGCTTCAAGGCAAAGATCTTTGCGCAAAGCAGTATTTTGCGATTGCGAGTAGTAACCCTCGTTAAATAACAGGTAAAGAGTGGTTAAAACAGTATTTAGCCGATCGCTTAATGCCGCGGTTGTCGGAAATTCGATCTTTACCTTCTCATCGCGCAGCTTTTCCTTTGCCCTGAACAGGCGCTTGTTAATGGTTTCCTTATTGGTCAGAAATGCATCGGCTATTTCTTCTATACCGAAACCGCAAAGTATGCGCAACGATAAGCCGATCTGCGCCTCCGCAGGAATAACCGGATTACAAATGGCAAACATCATCTGCAACTGACTGTCGGCTATGTTTTTACCAGAAAGATCGATATCTGTTTCATACACTTCTTCTGCATTGTTTTGGATAGCGACGGTCACCTTATCATTGAAAATCGTATTACGCTTCAGATGATCTTTTGCCTTGTTTTTGGCCACCGTATATAACCAGGCTACCGGGTTTGCAGGTATCCCTTTTTGCCCCCAGCTTTCTGCAGCAAGCATGAAGGTATCGCTTACCAGGTCTTCGGCTACTTCTATGTGCTCAAAGCCAAACAAACGGCCGAGTACGGCTACAATTTTGCTGTACTCGGTACGAAATAAATGCGGTATGAGTTGTTTTTCTGTTTCCATAAAAAAGCCCCGGTTAAGGGGCTCTCAGGTTATTCCATAGTGGTTGGTATAATAATTCGTACCTCAACGCTGCCGCCTGCATTGAATATGGGGCAGCCTTTGCCTAATTCAACAGCTTCTTCAAGAGTATCGGTTTTTACAACCAGTATACCGGTAAGCATTTCCTTGATCTCGGCATAAGGGCCATCGGTTATCACACCGCCTTTGCGGATAACGGCGCCTTCAAACCCTAAACGATTGCCGGGATTTGCCAGTTTGTTTTGCGCGGCAATACCGCCTATCCAGTTGCGCCATTGGCCTAAAATGTTTTGCATTTGCTCCGGTGAAAACTGAGTTTCCGGGTTTTGCTCATTTCTGAAAATTAATGCGAATTCGTTCATGATAAATAAGTTTTTTTGATTTATACCCTAATGACGACCGGACAATTTATAATTGGACATTTTATTGAGATAAAAGGTAAAAGGTGAAAGGTTAAAGGCATACTCTATTGATAAACAACAAGTTAATTTTTACCATCTTCTACCTTTCTCATTTTACCTTCCTCACCTCAATTCACATGAAATTTTTCCCGGTATTCCGAAGGGGTCATCCCTACCGATTTGCGAAAAATCTTCCTAAACGCCTTGGGGTCGTTATAGCCGGAATAATAAATCACCTCGCTCATTTGCTTGTCGGTTTGTTCCAATAGCTTTTTGGCTGCTTCTATGCGGGTTTGCTGCAAGTATTCTATCGGGGTAATGCCAACTACCTGCTTAAAGCGGCGTACAATATTTCGGCGGCTGGCGGGCAGGTCTTTTATAATTTCCTCAATAGTTCCTGCTTCGCTATAATTGCTTTCGATCTTTTGCTGTGCTGATGCTACTAATTCGTCTGTATGATTGCGAACTGGCTGGAATGTACTGAAATAAGACTGATTGTCCCTGTCCATATCAATAGCAAAAAACTTGGCGATGCGTACCGACATGTCCTTACCGCAATATTTCTGCACCAGGTGCAACAGCAAGTGAAAGGTTGACGTTGCGCCGCCGCTGGTATACAGCCGTCCGTCTTCGGTAAGTGTTTTATCTGATTTTAATTTTACTGCCGGAAACGCATTTGCAAAACCACTGCATGAATCCACATGAGTGGTCGCAATTTTGCCATTCAGCAAACCGGTAGCGGCAAGCAGGAATGCACCGGTACAAAAAGTAGCCACTTCTGCCCCATTCTGATACTGGTTAACTATCCATGGTAAATAATCCTGGTTATCGGCAATGGCCTGCTGCATATCATCAGTATTAAAAGCAGGTATCAGTATCAGCTTTTTTTGTGCTGATGAACGTATCGACTCCAACGAATATCCCTCTATGGATTGATCATCTCCTGCGGTAATCAGGCTGATCTTGAATACATCCTGTTCGCCCGCGTTTCTGAAAAATCTGTTTACCGTATCAAAAACATCCAATATGGCAGCCATACTAAGCAACCTATGTTGCCTGGTTACTAAAAGACCGGTTTCTATCATGTCAGTTTATAATTTATCGATATGGTAAACTTAAACATTTTGTCGCAAATGCCCCTAAACTTGGCGTTTTTTGCCATCATACATAATTATTACAGTTTATAATTTTGATCTGTAAATAATATTATCATCATATTAAATTGCTATTTTAACCAACCATCAATCTATGAACACAGTGGAACTCTCAGCAGCACTAAACGAGGCGTTGGAAGATTTTATGGCCGCTTTGGCGGCGTTTGAAGACGAAGAATTTAATAAAATTCCGTTTGATAACAGTTGGACTCCCGGTCAGGTTGGGCAGCATGTGATCATATCTGTTTCCGGATTTACCGATTTACTTACCGGCCCCGATACCGCAACAGAGCGCCTGCCGGATACGCATGTAGATAACTTAAAAGCAGCATTTCTCAACTTCGACACTAAAATGCAGTCGCCGGATTTTGTTATTCCGCCAGCCGTTGACTACAACAAACAAAAACAATTGGACGAACTGGAACGTTTGCAGGAAAAGCTGAATGAGATCATCTCTAACGCAGACATGTCGCGTACATGTATTGGAATGGAATTACCAACTTTAGGTTATCTCACCCGTACAGAAATAATGCATTTCCTGGTTTATCATACTATGCGGCACACCCACCAGTTAAAAAAATATTATCATATACCAATTAACACTAAAACTTAAAACCATGGAATTTTTAGAAGTAGTATCGATTCCCGTTAGCGACCAGCAAAAGTCGAAAGAATTTTACCAGAAGATAGGTTTTGAACTCATTATCGAATCAGACATGGGTAATGGCTCAACCTGGGTGCAATTAGGTTTTCCAGGCCAAACCACATCTATAACGCTGGTTAACTGGTTCCCTAATATGAAACCCGGTTCTTCGCAGGGGTTAGTGATACGCACTAATGATATTGAAAAAGAGGTTGAAGAACTGCGCGCAAAAGGCGTTACCGTTGATAAGATAGACCCAACACCATGGGGGAAGTTTGCCAGCTTTAATGACCCTGATGGTAATGGCATCACCTTGAGACAGGAACAATGAAGATCCGGACTTTTTTAATGTTCGACGGTAATAATGCCGAAGAAGCCATGAATCTATATGTATCAGCGTTCCGCAATTCGGAGATCACCTCCATCAGCCGCTATGAAGCCGGCCAGCCTGGACAGGAGGGTACAATACAAAAAGCCGAGTTCACGCTCAATGGACAGGAGTTTGTATGTATTGACAGTAACTTCAGGCACGCCTTTAGCTTCACACCATCGGTATCTGTATTTGTTACTACCGAAGACGCTAACGAAATAGATGAACTATTTCGGAAAATTGGCGAAGGCGGGCAGGTTTTTATGCCGCTGGGCGAATACCCGTTCAGTAAAAAATACGTATGGTTTGCAGATAAGTTTGGCTTATCATGGCAATTGAGTTTAGTTTAACAGCATAGCTATGGTTGAGGTTTTTAAGACAAATATCAGGTACAAGGGACAAACTAAACCGGTTATAAAAAAGCTGGAAGAAAACTTCCCTGGTAGCTGTGTTAATTTCGATCTGCAGGATTGCGATAATATCCTGCGGGTTGAGGGTGACGGTATTTGTCCGATCAGGATCATCGACCTGGTAATAGCCGATGGTTATGAATGCGAAGTTTTAATCTGATCAACCATATTTACAGACTATAAATGTAAGGATGCAAAACATTGTGTATCTACATTTATAGTCTTCGTCATTGACTATCGTTTGCCCAGGCTCCAGGTTAATCCTACCGCAACACCAGTTGATTGTAGCTTGGAATTATATAACCCCACACCAGAAAGCGGCAGTTTCATATAAGGCTGCACATCCAATCCCAGTTTCGAGTTGATTTGCCTTTGATAAGTTGCTTGTAAATTCAATATACTCAGGTAATATTTGCCAGGGTTAGGAACATTATAGGTTGAAGAACCACTGCCATAATTACTACTAAAAGTATAATTGTAAGCCTCATGAAACATAAGGTACGACGATATGCCGGTGCCAACCGAAAATTTATTGCGGTGCTTGTTATATAAGCTGTAATCCAGGTTCAGCGGTATATCTATCATGCGGCAATCAGCGCTCACTGTTGTTGGAGTGTTTGGGAAAACGTACCCGCCATGGTAATTATTTGTATTTGTAATATACGGCTTTGACGAATAAATAGCGCCTGTGCTAATTGTTAACCGCTTAAATACGCCTGCAGAAAACAACACACCCACGTTTGTGCCAACTTTACTTTGCGAAAACGAGTTCAAACCATTCATATCTGACGATCCCAAAACGGTTATGGCAAATTGCGGTTTGTATGACGATACGATTGCTTTGGCCTTTGCTCTGTTCGCGGCAGTAACACCATAATTATCTTTTGGTATAAGACTGGCTGGCGCAATGGTATCGTACATCTTACTTTGTGTATTTGATAACGATACCGTTGTTGCCGATACCAGCAATTGCCTGTCAAAGCCTGCTGTAACAGCCGGTTGTTCTGCCGCCACGGTAGTATCGTGGTATTTTGCCTCCGTAGGTAAGATTATTGAAGGTTGGCCCTTGGTACCATAACCGGTCTTAGCGGCAAGTACTGCCGGATTGATTGTATTTCTGCTGGCACTGCGGTTTGCTGGTGTTAGGGTATCCACAGTGCTTGCATAATTTC
>JBQCIS010000343.1:0-10022 GCA_051953515.1 Mucilaginibacter sp. | reverse complement strand
GCAATGTACTCCGTCCACAAATTTCCCTGTACGCCCAGAATGTACTTTTGCTGATCAGCACTTAACGCAGCCGGAACCGGGTTATAATTATATACGGTTTTTATAGGCAGAAAACCGCCTATAGACAACGGCTCAGTGGTTTTGTCTGTAGATTGTGCATGATCAAGATACATGTAGCCGCCCGGAGACATGATCACATCATGATTTTCCTTTGCTGCTTGTATGCCGCCCTGCTCGCCGCGCCAGCTCATTACCGTTGCATTTGGCGACAATCCACCTTCCAGTATTTCGTCCCAGCCAATAAGATTTCGGCCGTGCGCGTTCAAAAACTGTTCTACCCTTTTTATAAACCAGCTTTGCAGTTCATCTTCATCTTTCAGGTGATTGTCTTTTATGATCTGCTGAGCCAACGCTGAGGTTTTCCACTCATCCTTCGGCACCTCATCGCCGCCGATATGGATATATTTTGACGGGAAGATATCCATTACTTCGGTCAGCACGTCTTCCAGGAATTTGAAAGTTTGGTCGCCCGGACTATAAATAGTCTTATGTACACCCCAGTAACCAACAACTTTATAAGGAGTAGTATCGTTACCCAAAGCAGGATAAGCGGCCAGCACAGCCGTGCTGTGGCCGGGCATTTCTATTTCGGGGATCACTTCGATATTCCTGTCAGCGGCATATTTTACTATTTCGCGAGCCTGTTCCTGCGTGTAGAAACCACCGCTTCTTTGCCCGTCATATACAAATGGTTTATTGTCGCCATAGGAACCAATAATAGTCGAATCGCGCCAGGCGCTTATAGCCGTTAGTTTAGGATATTTCTTTATCTCTAAACGCCAGCCCTGGTCGTCGGTCAAATGCCAGTGGAAGCGGTTTAGTTTAAGGTACGCCATCATATCCAATACCCGCTTAATTTCGTCTACGCTAAAAAAATGCCGGCCCACATCCAGCATCAGCCCACGATAGGCAAAACGCGGCTTATCATTAACCAAAATGGCAGGTACAGTAAAGTTATGGCCCGACGAGTGCATTAACTGCAATAGCGACTGGCAACCATAGATCGCTCCGCCTTTATCTCCGGATATATTTACCGAATGGCTGTTTACATCAAGCCGGTAGCCTTCTTTTCCCTCTGCGTCAGTTGAGGCAACTTTCAGCACAATAGCATTGGGGGCAGGTTTAGTAACTACCTTTAACGTAAACCCATATTTTTTATACAGGAAGTAATTGAATAGTTTGGCTACGTTCCGGGCATCTGTACTACCTGCAACTACAGGTGTTTGCCTTGTGATGGTAAAAACACCCTGACCAATGATTTGCGACTGGGGACGCGGAATGATAAGAGAAGGATTGGATTGCTGTGCGAATGCACTGCATACACTCGCTAATGATAAAATAGTTATAATCAGTTTTTTCATAAAAAGTGAATCATGCAAGGTTAATCTTGCTCATGAATACAATGGATACGGTTCAAGAAGAGCCCTTACCACGCAGGGCTCTTCTAAACTAAACTAATCCAGTATTCAATCTTATTTATTCCTGGATAATCTTTAATATTTTATTGTTTTAATAACGGCTTTGCAATTAGCCTGCAATGTAATAACACGAGTTAGTACTATACATGAAATAGAGCGTGCAAACGTTTGTGAGCCCAAGAACACCTATAATGAATGGAGTTATTGGAACAGTTCTCACGTTAATATTGAGGAGAAAATGGTTAGGCGACAGGCAATACTATAGTTGCATTGGGGTGTTTATGATGCAGGTACCGATTTATTGCTATTGACGACATCGATTAAAGGTGCTGGTTGATAAGTCAAAAATTGGCTGCATAACCTAATTTTACGGCCTTTTTTTACACAAGATGTTTACTTTCTGCCTGCAGAAAAGCTTTTATATTAATACCGGCAAAGCAGCCCGGTGGGCTTACTTAATAAAAAAAAACTTCCCTCTATTTATTTAAGAAATAAATATCACACAGAAGTTATAACGTTATAATTAACCTACCCGTTCACCAGGCAAACGGAAGTTTAATTATTTATTATAACGGTCAGTTTTGTTTTACTACGGTATACGTATCAGCTTTTACGCTTAATATGTATTTAAATTCGGGGCTATTCTCAAATTGCACCAACGAACCGGCTATTTCTTTTTTCATTTCCAGCGCGGGCTTTGATATCAGCTCGCTTTTACAATAGTCGCACAAAACCCCGCCGGATAAAACCTGGGTTAAATCTTTTTTGACAACAATGCATGTCTTGTGATTAAAGATTGATCTGCTACAAAAGGGGTTAAAACAGTAACAATTTACTGTTTCTGCAATTCGGGTACGGATATGAGCCATTGTTTGATTGATAAAAATATGCCTATAGTTAGTTTTTTTAAAGCAGTATTTAATCATTAGGTTAATAAATTAATCTCAGAGCAAAATTCAACGTTTATCAACCTGAAAGGCTGACACTTATATAACCAAATAGATGAATTCAGGTTTTAAAAATTTTCTTAAAAGAATATATTTTCTCCAATTTATTCGATTGTCCCGCAAGCTATACAAATGATGTCCTGTCTGTACTATTTTTTCGCACAGGCGGCAAGCCTGTATTTTGTAAACAGAACCAGAATTTATCAAAAAAAGAAAGAAGAAACAATGTTAAAAGAAATAAAAACAACCTTAAAGAAATAACATTAATATAAAAAGGACCCACTCTTTGCCAATACCTACACAACCACCAATAGTTAACTTTAATTTCTTTTTACTTTATGGCATTTAATTTGAATGTTATTTTATAACAACTAAAAATTAATCGCCAATGAAAACAAATACTTGCAACTGTCTGGGATATGACATTTTCTCGGATAACCTTAGATCGCTGCTGATAAACTCAAAAGAAAAAGCGCTGATCAATACCATTAATCAATATTCCTACTGCATAGCAGAAGAGGACAGCGAATTTAAAGAAGCCCTTACCCACTCGGATGTATTATTGCCCGATGGCGTAGGTATTGTTGCCGCGGCAAAATTCTTAAAGGGAAAAGCAATAAAAAAAATTACCGGGGCCGACTTGCATGAACATTTACTAAAAAACCTTAACGATACAGGTGGAACTGCATTTTATCTTGGATCGGGCGAAAAAACATTATCACAAATTAAACAGCGGCTTGAAAAGGAATACCCCGCAATTAAAGCTTACTTTTTTTCTCCCCCCTACAAAAAAGAATTCAGCGAGGAAGAAAGCAAGGCAATGATACAACATGTTAATGAAATAAAACCCGATGTATTATTTGTGGGCATGACCGCACCCAAGCAAGAAAAATGGTCATACCACTATAAAGAAATGCTCAATGCCAAATATATCTGCTCAATAGGCGCTGTATTTGATTTTTATGCCGGCACCGTTAAAAGACCCGGAAAAATATGGGTAAACATGGGGTTTGAATGGCTGGGTCGCTTAGTTCATGAACCCAAAAGGCTATATAAACGATATCTCATTTACGGCCCTGTATTTATTTACAAACTCGTGCAGCAAAAAATACACCCGGTGGCAACACCAATTATCAAACAACCATGGGATATGGCCGCATAATTTATAACAATATTACTTTTTACTTGATGATAAATATCTAACTATCGAAACTTATGAACCGTAGCAGCTCAATGGGCTTTATCTTCTTATACACAGACATGCTGGCGTTAAATACAATTGCATTATTGTTGCCTTCTGTCACAGGCCCTTTTCATATACAATCTGTAATATTTAATAATTTAGCATGGCTATTTGCATATCATATCAGCACATGTTATGCCCGGAATAAACAAACCTGGACCGCACGGCTGATTAAAACTACCTTCTCAGCCTTTACTTTACTTCTGCTTTTTAACTGGGCGTTTTATAGTACTATTCATCCGTATCAGAATATAAACTTTACCATTGCCTGGATATTATGTTTTGGCACCTATCTTTTACTGTTCAGAACGGCCGCTATTAATGCCCGGCGAATTTTGTCAAGCAATAACAATCTGAGCAGGAAAATAGCGATCATTGGCAACAATGCAACCACCGGACAATTACTACAGCAGCTTGAACGTAAAGCCAGCTTGTATACGCTGACCGGCGTTTTTGATGACGGCAACGATAATACCGATGCATCCGAAAAACAACTGCAGGGGAATATTAATGACTGTATAAACTTTTGTATTAAAAACCAGGTAAGAGAAATTTATACTACTATTTCGCCGGAAAAGGATAAGCGTATATACGAGATTGCCGAGATGGCCGAACGCAACTTTATCCAGTTTAAATTAGTACCCGATATCAGCTACTATCTGCGCATGAAGACACAGATGGATCAGGATACGGAGCTACCCGTACTTTGCCTTACACCGCAACCCGAAGCTAATATATCCGGCCAGATACAAAAACGCATTTTTGATATACTGTTCAGCTTGTTTGTGATCATTTTTATACTTTCGTGGCTTGCGCCGATACTGGCACTGCTTATCAAGCTGGAATCGCCGGGACCGGTGTTCTTCAAACAGATGCGTACGGGCAAAAACGGGCGCCCATTCCTTTGCTTTAAATTCCGCAGCCTAAAACTGAACAATGAAGCAGACAGCCGGCAAGTTACCGCCAACGACGACCGGTATACACGCATCGGTAAATTTATGCGGAAGACAAATCTTGATGAACTGCCACAATTTTTCAATGTATTACTGGGCGATATGTCCGTAGTGGGGTCACGGCCACACATGCTTAAACATACCGAAGATTTTTCAAGACTGCACAGGCACTACATGCTGCGCCATTACATAAAACCGGGGCTTACCGGCTGGGCACAGATCAATGGCTACAGGGGTGAGATAAAAGCCAAAGAACAATTGATAAAAAGGGTTGATTGCGATATATGGTATATGGAGAATTGGGATTTCTGGCTTGATATGCGCATTGTTCTGCAAACACTCTCTTCTACATTTAAAGGCGACAAAAACGCTTATTAAGCACTTGAAAGGGCTGCATTATAAACATAATGCAGCTTTTTTAAATTCAATTCGGGGGTGTAATTTTCCTGATAAGCCTTTAAAGCCTGCTGACTAAATTTCGCCAGTGCATTATCATCCAAAGCTTCAAAATATTCAAGTTTAGCCAGCAGATCATTTTCATCGCCAGGCGCAAACAACAAACCATTAACATTATCTGCTACCAGATGCTTTGCCTCGCCTATTGCTGAAGCAATTACAGGTACACCGCATGAAAAAGCTTCGATAATCACCATTCCAAAAGTTTCAAACCAGATGGAGGGGAAGATCAGCGCTTTTGCACCGGCAATCAGTTTCCGCACTTCGTCAGGCGATTGCGGGCCACAAAATTCAATTTCAGGGCACTTTGCAGCAGCCTGGTTAACCTGTGCTTCCATTGGGCCGCTTCCTGCAATTTTAAGCCGTTTACCGGAATTACCAAATGCCCCCAAAAGCACGTTTATTCCTTTCTCTGCGCTTAACCGGCCTACATATACATAGTACCCATCTTTTGTATGTTGATTTATCGTATCGCCAAAACAAAAATTAGGTTTAACCATCATGCGGTCGGTGATTCTTTTCAGTTTGGAATCAGCAAAAAGCGACCTGGTATTATCGCCAAGAATTACATATTTACCCGGTATCTCCCAGGTTCCGGCAAGCTGGTGCAGCATACCTGAAAAGGCAAGCCAAAAGGTGATGAGCTTTGAATTTTGATAAACACCCTTCTTTACCGCTTCGACTGGAAAAAGCTGATTGACCGATCGGGCAAAAAGCCTTTCCCTGAAGAATAATGTACCTGATGGGCAAAGCAACCGGTAATTATGCAATGTCATCACTACAGGTACCCGGACTTTTTTTGCCGCGTAAAGCACTGCAGGCGATCCCGCAAAATGTAAATTATGCACGTGAATAATTTCCGGCTTAAATTCATGTATCCGTTGTAAGGCCCGGCGATAAGACGACAGGTTAAACGGCATTTGAAGAACTTTAAGCAACGTATTTTTGCTATTCGAGAAGATTAGCAAATCTACCACGTGTCCGGCCGAACGCAATAACTCAGCCTCGTTATAAACAACGCTGTCTTCTCCGCCCTTAACCTTGTAGAGCGTATGAACGATCAGTATGCGCATTTTATTGAGCTTGCTTAACCTGATTGGTAAGACGAATAGTTTCGTTGATAAGCTTACGTTTTACCAATTGCGGTAAGCTAAATGGCTTCTTGATCTGCTTTTGAAGCGACGGCACGATCATATCTGCATCACAAAATGAAAAGACCCGCTGCCAGCCGGGATCAACAGGTGTTTCCATCCAGTTGACGCCAAATGTATTAGTAGATTCGTTATCAAACCCGATGTTGTTGACTTTTGATAAACACGGATAGATGACCTTTAATTGATTTTCGGCCACATGTACCTGCAATTGCACATCCCAGGTGGATATCCGGCCGGCTATCTGTTTCTTTAACATGCGCACAAGATCATAACCTTCAGCATTAAGGCGCTGCTTAAAGCCGGGTTTGGTACGCATCATTTCATTCAGCTCGGCCTCCTTCCATACTACACCGTCAAAACGGTTTGACCATCCACCCCATCCATACGAACAGAAACGCTGGTACACGATGGTATCATAATTATAATCGCCAACTTCAACGGGGTAAACAAACCCTGTTACGCAGAATACAGAGCGGTCGTTTCTATAATAATCCAGCGCATCGAGCAGGTATTTAATGTAGTTCGACGAAACGATCAGGTCATCTTCTACTACAATAAATTCGTCGTAATTGCTGCACAGGTAATTAAGCCCGTCCTTAAAATTCGGGCCGGTACTATAGTTCTTTCCCCTGTATTTTTTTATCACATTGCGGAAACCGGTAATGCTATCAATATATTCGCGGGTTTCCAATACGCCTTTTTTGTCGTGCTCGCCTTTATACCCATCGCTGAAGAACACAATGTCCATGTCCTTACATTCCGGGTTTTGTAAAAGCGCATCTATACAACGTTTTAACTTACTGGCGCGTTTATAGCAAAAAACGCCTATAACCACTGATCTTTCTTTCATAGGTAAATTCATGTTAAGCTTGTTGAACCTTAAACCTGTCCCACAGAAAAGGGAACAGGGTTTTCATCCATAATTTTATAAATGCTACAGGTAAATGCTGCGGAAAGTGCTGCCTGATAAAATGCAGGTACTCTTTATAAGCCAGCCCTTTAGGGCTTTTGAGATATTTTATACGTTCGGCAAGCGAAACATCGGACGACCGCCAGTTATTGCCATGATCATCCACACAGTACCCTAAAATACCGGGAACAACATAAGTATGAAACCCCGCCTTTTTTGCCCTGATGGTGTAATCATAATCGGCAATGCTATGAGTGTAAGAACCGGATAGTATACCTATTGATTGTACAACAACATGCGGCACCAGCATAATATTGGCATTTGCCATATCACATTCTATCAGTTCAGTATCGCTGTAAACGCTGAAACTTTGAATCTTGTGCTGATCATACAGTTTTCTGCCGCCATAAGATACTTTACCCCTTGAATCGGCCGTGGTGCCGATGAAGATGGCGTCAGGTTTTTTAAAGGCATAACATATCAAGCGGTATAGGGCCGCTCCTTTTAAAAGGGTGTCATCATTAAGCAGCAGGTAATAATCAAAATCGCCCTTTAATGCTTCGGTCCATGAATTGCGCATACCACCAGCCCAAAACAGCGAACCCGAGCCTTCCAATATGTGCACCGAAGGATAAAGCGCCTCTACGGCTACCGCAGTACCGTCTGGCGAGGCATCATCCGTTAAAAAAACTTCCGTTTCAACATTCCGGGGCAACACCTGGTCAAAAAGCTGGTGCAAACAGGATAATGTTTTCTCCCGTCTGTTAAATGTTGCCAAAAGCACTGCTATTCTCATAATCCTTGTATTGTTTTATTTTGATCAATGACTGCAACGCAGCAAGGCCGAACTTGTATTTTCTGAGGCGCTTTACCAGTGCACGGTAATAACTCGTAACGTAATAAACTACCTTCTTCTCAAAAGACAGATAAGGCACATTAAGCACACCGCTTACCAAGGCAGCATATTGCTTATTATTGAATTTGTGCCCGTAATGGCCGGGCTTTACCAGTAAATCATATAAACGGGCAAGGCCGTAAGTTTTTTCGGCAGGCAAATGCCAAAGCACCAGAGATGTATCTAACGGATCTACATTTCGATAAAAAACAGGGTTGGTCCATATCCTTTTCATCAGGTTTCTTTTGGGCGAGGCCTTGAACCCGTTCTTATAGTACAGGAAGCTAAGCGTTTGCGCCTCCTCGTTAAACTTAGGCTGATTGAGCTCGAACCTGCGCATCATTTGCGGCCATAACTCCAGAAACCCTGAAAATATAGTATTGATATTCTGTACGCTGGCGAGAAAAAACTCACCCAAATGATAGCCCGGTACCTCATCCACCTGCCTGGCCAGCAAATCTGCATACAACTCACGCATATCCTTCCGGCTCAGGCCATGTATCACAAGATCTTCCGTGCAGTCGTCCTCAAATGACAGAAAACCTTGCTTTTCGGCTTCGTGAAATAACTCATGCGCCGGTTTTAAGAAGATACAATCCGAGTCGGCGATCAGGAAAAGATCGTCCGGTTCATGATAATTTTTGGTGATATGTTCCAGAATAGAGAACTCATAAAACTGATTCTGAAACATATCAAAATACCCTTTGGGTGTTTTGTATTTAAAATCGGTATAGATTACTTCTACATCGAGTTCTTTCAATCTTTCTTCAACAGGCTTTCCGTCCATCCAGGGCAGATTGCGGGTGTTGGTAAACAGCAGATGTTTTTCTGTTTTGTTAAAACGGCGACTGGTGGCATAAAACAGCAACAGGCAGCGCCAGTAAATTTTCTGATGCTTTTGGCTCGACGACAATTGACCCGTCTGCGGAAAGATACTCTCTTCACCTTTGCCGTCAACACATATCCATGTACAGATGTATTCCATTACGTTAATGCTTTTATAGGTTGATGATTATTTGTTAAATCGAATACCGGTTCTTTAATGCCTTCGTCTTCCTGGTCTTCTACAGGCTTTTTCTCCATGTAGTAGTAGCATACGCCCACTACACCCCAAAAAACGGTAGGCAGCACATAATTGAAGGAGAAAACCAGCCCGGAGATGCAGAATGCTATCAGGATGATGGAATCTTCGGTTAGTTTCCTGCTGAACATTTTGTAAAGCAGATAAAACAGGAATGAATATTTGAGCAGCAAACCAACAATACCCAGGTAAAACAACATTTCTACGTATCCCTCGTGAAAATGCTGCCCTGAGTGTGCCGGCCACCAGTCAACCAGCGGATTAGGCATATCAAAACCTTCAAAAGTCCAGCCAAATACGGGGCGCTGAACATACATCATCAGGTATACATCGCGCTGTTCCTGCCTGAACGCGCCAGTGCCCCCTTCTTCGGTGGGGTTAAGTATTTCGCTGAAACGGTCGCCCATGAAATGAGTAAATTTAGGTGAGACCGAATCCACCACAAACCACGTGGCAAAAAGTAAAAGACAACCAATTACCACCAGTTTGAACAAGCGCACACCTGGTATAAAATGATTGCGGAAGCTGGCAAAAAGATAAACCGCACTCGC
Source organism: Mucilaginibacter sp. (assembly GCA_051953515.1). Classification (GTDB taxonomy): domain Bacteria; phylum Bacteroidota; class Bacteroidia; order Sphingobacteriales; family Sphingobacteriaceae; genus Mucilaginibacter. The sequence continues at coordinate 354 of JBQCIS010000343.1, read as the reverse complement.
TGCTATACAACTGGCCCAAACCGAGCGGTGCTGATGAATAAGGATTACGATGAAACAGAATGCAAAAGGTATAAAGTATTTAAACTTGTTCGTTTTTAAGAAGCGGTTGAAATAATACAGGAATGGTATGATCATCATAAATATCGACCGGGCGTGAATAATGCGGGAGTCGCCGGAGAACGGGCCATAATCCACCATATCCACACTGTCAAGGCTAAAAGAAAACCCGCGACCATAGATGAGCATGAAAACGATATACAGGTAGATGTAAAACTGCGCAAGGAAAGGCAAAAGCTCAAGTTCGAGCGAGCGGCACACGCATTTAATAAATATGACAAATATTACCGGGAAAAG
>JBQCIS010000342.1:0-10660 GCA_051953515.1 Mucilaginibacter sp. | reverse complement strand
ATAAAAGCGGTTATTGTCCAGCCACCCGATGGCGCCGGTAGAGAACCAGCTATCTTCAATACCCGGCGCACCGCCGCCTACCCACGCATCGTTATGCTGACGGTCAAGCAGCGTAAGATTTCCACTTACCGGGTCGAGTTTCATAATCCAGCGGTCTTTGTTATCTACTGCACAAACTACCACCAATGCATTCTTGCCGTCTTCGCTCCATATCGGGCCGTTCACTATCACCTGGCGGTCTTTGTTTTCCTTCAGGCGTGCTTCAAGTTCTTTCGGGTATTCCTTAAAATAAGCAGGGATATCTTTTATACCCGGAATATTTTTGGTGATAATGTGGTAAACCGTATCGCGAAGCCTGTCATAAATGTACGATTCGGCTTCCGGCTGCGGGCCGCCAACTTTAGTGCGGTTGGGTATATCCTGTGTGTAACCGCTGGCGGTAACATAGTTGGGAACAATAACATTTTTGTTGTCGGGATTTTTTATCAACCGGTAGGTAATATAGCGGTTATCCGGACTAAGTTCAACTTCATCCACTTCCCTGTCTCCAATAACAAGGTCCTTTAATTTTTTCGGGGCGATGGCTTTGTGATCAGCATCAGCGGCTTTTTTCTCTTTGTCTTCCAGTTTAATAATGTCGAACAACTCCAGTTGTTGTCGTTTCAGCCATTTTGCCTGTTCGCTTTCTTCATCCTCTTTTTTACCCGAAGTTTTTACAAAGTTTGTCAACTGTACCAGCTCGGCAGTTTTCAGGCGTATGGCATAGAGGTTATTGGAGCGGGTAAACAACACTTCATCTTCGTCGGCGTTGAAAGTCGGCTCAGTTTCCCGGTCGGTTGTACTGGTCAACTGCACTGTTTTGCCCGATCTGATATTCTCTAAAAAGATATCGCCATTTTTGGCATATACCTTCAGCGTGTGGTTCTTATTCCAGCGAGTGTCATATTCCGGAACAAGTTCTTTCCGTTCAGTAATGCCCACCTTTTGCGGCTTTGTGTTACCGGGTGTAACGCTGTAGAGCGATTCGCGCAGATCAGCATCCGGATTCCAGTTAAAGTATATTTTTTTGCTGTCGTCGCTCCAGCGAATGTCAGATGGCGAGGTGCCGATCCATTTCGGGTCGCGCATGATCTTTTCAACAGAAAGCGTATCCAGTTTTTGTGCAAAGCAATGCGTGCCGGCTGCAACTAAGGCGAGCGTAAAGAGTTTCTTCATGTGTTGGTCAGTTGATTGGGCCAGTGTTGATAAATGAGTAGTTAAGCTGTTAAACCACTCACCTAATCTACACTGCACTAATTCCAACGCAATATAGCAGTTTCGTAAATATTAGTAATTCTAAGCTTTCGTATTGTTACAAAAATGCGTCGATAAATAAAGAGGTGACCTTTGAAGCATGGTATACAACGAAACAAATTATTGACCGATATGCACCCCTGAACAATTATTTTCAATCTGCAATTTTATGCCCACATTTGTCTGCATATTCATTGGCAATGTAGCTGATGGAGCATTTTTAGCCGATGAGTTCTGAACCGAGAGGTAAATTACTGGTTATTGACGATGAGGAGCGCCTGCGTAAATTGCTTGCCCGCATTTTACAACTGGAAGGCTTTGATGTTTTTGAAGCAGGAACGGCTAAAGATGGCCTGCGCCGGCTGGAGCAGGAAGCCATAGATGTGGTGATCAGCGACGTAAAGCTTCCAGACATTAACGGCATCGAACTTACCAAAACTATCAAGGCCAAATACCCTGCCACGGAAATTATTGTTCTTACCGCTTATGGTACCATTAACGATGGCGTAACCGCAATTAAAAACGGGGCTTTCGACTATATTACCAAAGGCGACGATAACGAAAAGATCATCCCGCTGGCATACAAGGCAATGGACAAGGCCCTGTTGCAGCGCCGCGTTCTGGAACTGGAAAGCAAACTCAGCAGTAAATACAGCTTCGACCGCATCACCGGCACCTCGCCGGCTATTACCGCCGCTATTAACCTGGCCCGACGCGTTGCCGCTACCGAGACCACGGTGCTTATACTTGGCGAAACCGGCACGGGCAAGGAGGTATTCGCCGAATCTATTCATCAGGCCAGTCCACGCCATAATAAGCCATTTGTAGCCATCAACTGCAGCGCGTTTAGTAAGGAATTGCTCGAGAGTGAATTGTTCGGCCACAAGGCGGGTTCGTTTACCGGCGCTATAAAAGATAAAAAGGGGCTGTTTGAAGAAGCCAACGGCGGCACCATATTTTTGGATGAATTAGGTGAGCTTGACCATGATCTGCAAGCCAAATTGCTCCGGGTGCTCGAGTCGCAGCAGTTTATTAAGATAGGGGACACCAAGACCACCAGGGTTGACGTACGCATTATAGCCGCCACCAATCGCAACCTGCAGGACGATGTTGCCCAAGGTCATTTCCGCTCAGACCTGTATTATCGGCTTTCTGTATTCCAGATCACGCTGCCTGCTATTCGCGAGCGAAAAAAGGATATCGGCCTGCTGGCAACTCATTTTATGCAGCATTTTGCCACAAAGGTAGGCAAGCAGGTAACAGGTTTTACGCCCGATTTCCTGCATAAACTGGAAGCCTACAACTGGCCGGGCAATGTGCGTGAGCTTAAAAACATTTTGGAACGCGCCATCATCCTCTGCGACGGCACCGAACTTGATGCTACCCTGCTGCCCTATGAGTTTGATACGTTAATTACGGTAAAAGCGTCCGGCAGCATGTCAGCATTTGATCTTGCATCGGTAGAAAAGCAGCACATCCAGCGCGTACTTAATCATACCGGCGGTAACCGCGCCGAAACGGCAAGACTGCTTAACATTGGTATTGCTACACTATACAGAAAGCTGAAGGAATACGGACTGGAGTGAAATCCGGGGCTTTTGGAGATGAAGAGGCCAGAATCACGTATTACGGGCAAGGGTGCGCAGTTTATGGCAGTCGCTGCGCACTGGCCAGTTAAGCGCTACAGCAATAACATTTTATAGTATACTTTTTATTAATATTCGCCAAAAAACTTGTTAATATCGCCATAAGGCTTTGCTTCGTTGGCGAAAGCAAATGAGCCTTTACTGCTTACTTCCTCAATCGCCCTGAACAATCCGCCGTAAGCAGCACGTATAAGCGATGAACCCAGACTTATCCTTTTCACACCCAAATCTTCAAGCATATTAACAGTGAAATTGCCGCCTGATAATCCCATTACCACATTCACGGGTACAGGTGCTACGGCTTTAACTACGGTTTCAATTTCTTCAGCCGTTTTTAACCCGGGCGCGAACAGCACATCAGCGCCTGCTTCGGCAAAGGCCTGTAAACGCTTAATAGTGTCCGGCAGGTCAGGCCGGCCGTGGATCAGGTTTTCCGCCCGGGCGGTAAGCGTAAACGGTCGTGATAAACTTCGCGCTGCCTTTACAGCGGCTTTTACACGTTCTACAGCCAGTTCAAAGGGATAGATCGGGTCACCCGTCCTTCCGGTAGCATCTTCTATTGATCCTCCGGCCAAACCAGCCTCAAACGCAAGCCTGATGATCGCGGCGCATTCTTCCGGATCATCGCGATAGCCATTTTCCATATCGGCGGATACCGGCAGGGTAACGGCTTCTACAATGTCCTTAGCGTTCTGCAAGGTTTGCTCACGGGTTATGGATGCATGGCCATCGGGTTTACCTAATGAGAAAGCCAACCCGGCGCTGGTGGTTGCCAGTGCCTCGAACCCAAAACTTTCCAGCACGCGGGCTGAGCCTGCATCCCAGGGGTTAGGGGCAACGAATATCCCGGCGCGTTGGTGTAACGCTTTGAATTTTTCAGCACGTGCAGATAGTTCTTCAGGTGTAATATCGGTTGTTCTCATAGATAAGCATTTTGAGTTATACCAAATTAAAGGAAACAGTCTCTCAGCACAAATTTTATACATCTCGTTACAAATGTATGACTCGCTAATTAGGAAAGGCCATTTTTCCCTAATCTATAATCCTCTAATCTCCAGTCTCTACTGTTAAATTCTGTTAAATAATTTTGTTATTTACGAAAGTTTCGTAGATTTACGATAAGTTAGTAAAATATGGAAAAGTTAACACAACAGGAAGAGGATGTAATGCAGGTAATATGGCAAACCGGCCAGGGTTTTGTAAAGGATTTTCTGGAAGAAATGCCCGAACCAAAACCGCCATATACCACACTTGCATCAACCATAAAAAACCTGGAGCGGAAAGGGTTTTTACAGAGCGAAAAACTGGCCAACTCGTACCGCTATTCGCCGAAGATCAAGGCCGAGGAGTACAAGAAAAAGTTTATGAAGGGCTTTGTGAGCGATTATTTTAAAAACTCATACAAAGAGCTGGTGGAGTTTTTCGCCAAAGAAGAACAGATCAGTGCCGACGAATTAAAAGAGATCATTAACCTGATAGAGAAACGTAAAACCAAATAACCATGCCTGGCTTAATTATTTACCTGCTAAAAGTAAATGCAGCGCTGTGCCTGTTTTACCTCGCTTACCGCTTTGCCCTCCGGCCGCTCACTTTTTACTATCTCAACCGCTTTTTCCTGGTGTTCGGAATAGTGTTTTCAACCGTTTATCCCCTGGTGGATGTTTCGGCATTATTCACAAACCATACGGTTATCCGGCAACAGCTAAATACCATTGTGCCTAACTGGCACGAGGTTTTGCCTGCTGTTCAGCACCAGGCTGCAACGGTTGATTACTGGGGCGTGCCCATAATGCTCTTTTGGCTTGGCGTAATACTGATGGCCTTCCGCCTTGCCGTACAGTTTATCTCGCTGTACAGAATACATCAGCAGTCTGTACAGGACAATTATCTCGGCAAACCGTTCCGGGCGGTAAAAACCGATGTAAATCCGTTTTCCTTCTGGCAGGAAATTTACCTCAACCCCGATAAGCATACGGATGCCGAACTGCGCGCTATTATCCAGCATGAGCAGGTGCATGTAAAGCAATGGCATACGCTTGATGTGATACTGGCCGAACTAAGTGTGGTATTCTATTGGTTTAACCCCGGCGTATGGTTTATGAAACAGGCGGTGAAGGAGAACCTTGAATTTATAACTGATCGTGAAATTCTGCGCAGTGGGGTAGATGAAAAAGCGTACCAATACAGCCTTGTACGGGTGAGTGCACTGAAACCCGGCGCGGCGATAGTAAACAACTTTAATTTTTTAACCATTAAAAAACGAATTATGATGATGAATAAGAAAAGATCTTCAAAGGCGCAGATCACCAAGTATGTGGTACTACTGCCGCTGGTAATGCTGCTGGCGCTGGTTTTTACGGTATCAAAAGCCGAGTTGAGTAACAAGAGAATAGCTGTAATAGTTAAAAAGGTACTGCCGATGCATATTGTTAAAGCGATAACCCTTGTTAGCAACAAACCTACTCTAAAAGCACCGGCAAAAGGTGATACAATCAAACCTAAAGTAGTAAGAGATAGTGTGGTGAAAAACTATATCGTTGTGGATGGAAAGGATACCGATAATAACGGAGCAGATACTAAAGTAAAAACGCGAACATTCCGTTTACGGGTTGATAATAAAGATGGCAAGGATCCTGTTGTAATAGTAGATGATAAAGACCAGCCGGTTAGTACAAACCTTTCGGAAGTGCGCCCGGATAGAGTAAAAACAATTATGGTTTTAAAAGCGGATACACTGGTTGATGGAAAAAAACGGCATGTTATTGTTAAATTGAAGCCAATGGCCAGGATATCAACAGATGTTTCCACTACAACCTCCAATTCCATAACGATAGCATCAACGGGCGATGCTGCACCAAAAGCCTTTACACTTGATGTGCGTAGTGATGACGATGCAATAGTTTACGTGATCGATCCAGGAAAACTTGACAAAACGGAAATTGAGAATATGCGCAAAAACTTTAAAAAAGATGGCTTTGACCTGAAAGTAGACGAAAGTTTTGATGGCGATAGATTGAAAACAATTTCAGTTTCAATAAACTCATTGAATAAGCACAGTTCTGCCTCAGCAACTTATTCGGGCGATGATCTGAGAAAAGACAGAAATATTATCAGGATAGAAGCCGATAAAACCACAGGCGGGGTATCGGTAATGCCGCACAGGCGATAAAGGCGATAAAATAGTTATTTAATTAAAAGGGCCGGTAACTTATAATTACCGACCCTTAGTTTTTTACATTTTGCGGCGTGTGTGCTTGCGGTGCCAGTGCCGGTTGTGGTGTGGCTTGTGACGAACCTGGGCATTTACTGCAGAGTAGCTGAACACAGCTAACATCACAATAGCCAAAACTTTTGCTGCTTTCATAAAATACGGTTTTGTGCTTTTATTCAAATCTAACGGTTTACGCTAATGAATATTTTCGCTAACGTATTTGTTACAAAATATTAGGTATTATCATTAAGCAAACCGGTTACCAGCTTTTTCCATTGCGGGCCTGATAGGCCTTTGCGGGCGGTAAGCGCGATAATGGTGTTGCGTATATTATCGTAAAAGCCCGCATCCTGGTTGTTTGGTGTTTCGTTGCGGCCATGTACAGCTGCACTTACATGGTTCAGGTAACGCTCAACTATAAAGGTACTGGTTGAATCACGACTGAAGAAATGTGCGGTAGTTCCGTCTTCCGGATGGCGCGGATTGCTTACCGGTCTCACCGTAATAACAATATATTCACTTTCAGCATTGGCATCGTCCAGCTCGTCTATATTTTCAATGCGCACCCATTCGAGGCCGTCGCCTGCCCGTGAGCCGGGAGCGGGAAGGTCAATAAAAATATAATCGCCTTTCTCGGCAATTTTATAGTTGTCTTCTCCCTTGGTATCGGTAATAGAAAATTTTGAAGAACCCGCACCCGCAAAATCATGCCAATGCGATATATCCTTCAGTCGGCTTTTAGCCAGCATGAAAAGTTTATGCGCTTTTACACGGTCCGCGCAATCCACAAAATGGATAACATCGGTTTGCTCGCCTTCACGTTGCCGGGGTACGTCAGTTAGTGGGTTGTTCATAATGCTGCTTTAATAGCAGAACAACTGTTACCCCGCTTCGGTTTTTGTACGGATTAACTGAAAAGACTGCGCTTAACGCCCATCTCTAATCCGCGCAGCTCTGCAAGGCCCTTTAATCTGCCGGTTGCCGAGTAGCCATGATAGGTATTATAGCGAAAATCGTCCAGTATCTTATGTCCATGGTCAGGTCGCATGGGTATGGCAATATCGTCCCGGCCGCTGTCGAGGCGTTTCTTTTGTTCGAGAACGATATTTTTCATTACCGCGTACATATCGGTGCTGCCGTTGAGGTGTTCGTCTTCAAAAAAGCTCCCGTCGGCTTCGCGGCGTACATTGCGCAGGTGGAGGAAATGGAAGTGAGTGCCCAGGCGTTCCACAATGCCGGGCAAATCGTTATCGCCGCGCGCACCTAATGAACCTGTACAGAAGGTAATGCCGTTACTTGGTGAAGGACATGCGTTTACCACATCATTCAGGTCGGCCTCGGTTGATACTACACGGGGTAAACCCAATATTGGCATTGGTGGATCGTCAGGATGGATACACATCTTCACGCCGGCCTTTTCGGCTTCCGGTATAATAGCTTTCAGAAAGTAAGCAAGGTTGTCTTTCAGTTTCTGTGCGTCGGTATCAGCGTATTTTTGAAGATGGCCTTTAAACTCATCCATTGATAACGTTTTGTTTGTTCCGGGTAAACCAGCCAATAAATTATTGATAAGGGTTTGTTTCGCTTCGGGCGTTATCGAATCAAGATATTCCTTAGCTTTTACCTGCTGCGCTTTACTGAAAGTAGTGTAGGCGCCCTCGCGTTCTAAAATATAAAGATCAAATGCCGCCATCTCGGTTATATCAAACCGTAGCGCTGATGCATTGTTAGGCAGACGGTAATCAAGATTGGTGCGTGTCCAGTCGAGCACAGGCATAAAATTGTAGCAAACTACCTTTATGTTGGCTTTTGCCAGGTTTTTGATGGTGTTAATGTAATATTGGATATACTTATCACGATCACTGGCCGCTGTTTTAATACTTTCATGAATGTTCACACTTTCCACAACCGGCCAGTCGAGTCCCGCCTGGTTGATATTGGCTTTATATTTACTGATGGCGTCGAACGTCCACTCTTCCCCTGCGGGAATATGGTGAAGCGCGCTTACCACGCCTGTTGCTCCTGTTTGCCTTACGGTTTGCAATGTAACCGGATCGGTTGGCCCGAACCAGCGGAAAGTTTGAGTAAGATTGGGTATCATGACTGATCTTTAAGAACGGCTAATTTAGCGCTATTTGCATAAAAAAGCCTTTTTTAATGAATAAATACACAAAATGAAGTTTTTTTTAAATAGCACTTGTGTGGAAATAAAATGTGCGTATATTTGCAGTCCCAAACGAGAGGAGTGGTAGTTCAGCTGGTTAGAATACATGCCTGTCACGCATGGGGTCGCGGGTTCGAGTCCCGTCCATTCCGCTAAGAAGCCCGCAAAGCTTCGTAAAAGCGCTTAGATTTTAGGACTAAGCGCTTTTTTTATGCTCAAAAAATCGCAAAACTCCTCAGCATTTATGATTCAAAAAATCACCTATTCGGTGATTGCGTTCGAATACCTAATTTAGTCACCGAGTAATCATTGTTTTGATAATCAATAAGTTATTGAAGTGAGAGAGGATATTAAATTACCTCAATACACCTCAAAATTCTGGTTGTCCGACACTGATAAATCAGGTCGCATTCACCGATCATAAGATGATTCAAACAAAAAAGTTGAGGTCAGCTAAAATCGGAATTTGGGGCCTTTTGATGACTATTCTCGGTGACCTATTACTAACTAATGGAAAATAGGTCACCGAGTTTGTTGCAAATGGTTGATTTTAAATTACTTAAACGGATTTTCTCGTCTCAAAATGACTTTAAAATCTAACAATTAACCTTATTAAGTAAATTAAATTATTAGTGTATGAAAAGCACTCAAAGATTCTCAGTTTTAATCTGGACTGACAAAAGAAAAGCAGATTCACAAGGCAACGTACCTCTATACGCCAGGATAACCTATTTAGGCAAGCGCGCCGAAATCTCAATTGGCAGAAAAATAGATCCTAAAAAATGGGATGCAGAATCTGTTTATGTAAGAGGTGCTGGCCAGGATGTCAAAGATCTTAATAATCATTTAATACAAGTTAGTAACGATATCTACGCTGCCTATTATGAACTTAACCGCTCTGAAGACTTCATAACAGCAGAAATGATCAAAGCCCGTTACACAGGAGAAGGGCAAGCACGTAAAATGCTATTGGAGGTTTTTGATGAGCACAATAAACAAATGTCTGAACTTGTAGGCAAAGATATCGTTAAGGGAACCCTAACTAAGTATATAACAATACGTGAAAAGGTTTACGATTATATCCAGTACCGGTATAAGAAAAATGATATCTACTTGAATACCTTGGAATACTCTTTTATAACAGGATTTGAGCATTACTTAAAAACCGAGCAGTCTATAAGCCATAATGTTGTGATGAGTTATATAAAACGAGTGAAGAGGGTTATAAATATAGCGGTAGACAATAAGTACATTCCGGCTAGTCCGTTCAAGGAATTTGTATGCACTTCCAAACGAACTGTCAGAACAGAACTGGAGGAGAAAGAATTAAAAGCTTTAAAAGAACAGAGATTTACCGTTACCAGACTTGAAGAAGTTAGGGATTGTTACCTCTTTTCATGTTATACCGGTTATGCTTTTGTTGATGCTCATAAGCTGACGCCCCATAATGTTATCACAGGAAATGATGGCGAAGTTTGGATTGTTACTGATAGAACAAAATCAAAAATTGATGCAAGTGTTCCATTATTGCCACAAGCTGCAGAAATTATAGAGAAATACAAAGATCATCCGTTTTGCGTAACGAACAATAGGCTTCTTCCGATGAAGAGTAATCAGAAAATGAATGCTTACCTAAAAGAAATTGCTGGCCTATGCGGGATTGAAAAGAATTTAACCACTCATACCGCCCGGCATACATTTGCTACTACTGTAACATTAGAAAACGGTGTGCCAATTGAAACTGTTAGTAAGATGCTGGGGCATACCAAGATTACGACTACTCAAATTTATGCTAGGGTGAAAAGGAAGAAGATTAGTCAGGATATGAAGATGTTGAAAGAGAAGCTGAATAATAAAGCGTGAAAATCATTTTCAAAAAACTTATTATACCCTCATGCAAGTTAGTAACGAAGTACAGACCTTCAATTCAAGGGCATTGGTCACTATTGGTACAAGGACCTAACACTAAAACAAAGGGGCGCCTTCGAACTCTTCAGAACCAATAACAAAGAAGTAGAAGTCATCACCTTTGATGAACTAAGAACCAAAATGGCAATTTTACTTACTATCGTAACCGGCAAAGCGACGGCAAAGAAATGGTACATCTGCACATTATTGTTATATTTGATTTTTATCAATGATATAGAAGTTAGTATATGGCTTTGGAAGTTAGATTTTCTGTTCCACGTGTCGGACAAGAGTTGCGATTTACAATCTTCGAAGACAGGAATGGTCAAATCTTCCTGATAGGAGAAACAGAGCAGCTGGATATCCGTTTTCCTTTGACGAATGACAACGGGCTGCTTAAACTTCAAGGCGCCAATCCATTTGAGGAGCCGCTTGAAA
>JBQCIS010000341.1:0-2665 GCA_051953515.1 Mucilaginibacter sp. | reverse complement strand
AATTGCGATGTTGTTGATATAGGCGTCTTCGAGATAATGCCGGTAAAATTTTTCCCATCCGGGTATAAGCGACAGCAGCATGTAAAAATCTTTACGGTAAATACGCAGGATAATGCTGGGTTCCATTGCCTGCGTATATTCAACCGATGGTTCTTCGTTAATAAAGCTTGCCAATCCTGTAGCAAACTCATTTTCGAATGCGAAATAACGCGTTACCTCCTGCCCGTCTTCCTTGATAAAAAAGATACGCAGGCATCCTTTACAAACAAAGTTCATGTACTGGCTTAAGCTGCCATCAGTTAGTAACAGCTCGTTACGACGGGCGTTGTAAAGCTTAAAATACCGCAGCACCTCTTCCATCTGTTTGTCGTCAAGGTTCGTAACACCGGCAATACGCTGCCGCAATTGGCGGTAAGCTTCAATCTCTTCCATTACGTTTATGCTCCAGTACAACCAGCACCATGCTGGCTACTGCTGCAAGTGTACCAAAAAGATAAACATATTGGTAGTGCGATTTACCCGCTATCCAGCCCGCCAGGGGGCCCGTGATGCCAAGGCCGAGATCAAAAAATGCATTGTAGGCCGCAATGGCCATCCCCCGGTTGGCTGCTTCAACCTTTTTTACCGCAATCTGTCCGAGTGACGGGAAAATGAGCGACATTCCGATACCGGTAAGCGCCGCCCCGCCGATAGCGAGGTTTGCTGATGCGGACTGCCAAAGCAATAATTGTCCAACTATTTCTACCGCGAGGCAATAAAACACCACCTTTACGCCGCCATACTGATCTGGGGCGTGTGACAGAAAAAGCCGTACAACAATATAGCCAGCACCAAACGCGGTAAGCGCCAGTGACGCCCCGGGCCATTGGTGCTGCAGAAAGTAAAGGGATATAAAAGAGGCAATGCCGCCAAAGCCGATACTAGCCAGCGCCAGGGCGCTTCCGGCGCCCCATACCAGGCCCACGGCCTTATAAAAAGGCAGCTTTTTAACCTCTGTAGGCAAGGGTATAACAGGTAATAACTGAACAATAAGGTAAATACCGCCCGGAAGCGCTACCGTTACTAAAAACAGGCTTTTCAGCCCGATGATTTTTAGCACCAGGGCGGCCAGCGGTGCTCCGGCGGCCATACCTGCGTACATCCCCATTCCATTCCATACCATTACCTTGCCTGTATGTGAAGGCCCTACTAACGTAAAACCCCATGAAAAAACACCCACGATCAAAAAACTTTCGCCGATACCCAGTAACACACGGGCCATTAACAACATGGTCAGCGCCGCCCATGGCTGTGTGAGCCATGTAGCGCCAAACAGGAAAAGGCCGCATAATGCCGATGCTACTAATCCCGTACGCACCGATACTCTGGCACCCCGGTGATCTGCAGTTTTACCGGCAAACTGCCGTGTTGCTAAGGTGGCAACGTATTGCATCCCGATAACCACCCCTACCCATATATTGCTGAGCTTTAACGTTTGGTGAACATACGCGGGCAATACGCTAAGCGAAACGCCCATAATGATAAACTCGGTAAACACCATACAGAAGATGAGTATAAGCGTACGGTTAAGCATTGAGCGTTGCGGTGTGGTATCGGCAGCTGGGATTTGTTGTAATTGCGGCATTTTAAAAATTTGCACAAAAATGGAACAGATTTCAATACGCTCCATTGATATGAATCAAGAAAACAGATTGAAGTGCAAGAAATGTTTTTGTAGGCAGACTATATGCATAATTCATTCAAGTTGCAAACTTCGGATAGCAGTGCTTTTATTGATTGTCTTTTATTATATTTCATTAATGAAAAAACCTATCCTAATCCTATCATTACTTTTTGCCTCAGTCATAGCAAGAGCGCAGCGAAATGATACCACAATTTACCTTAAATGCGGACCAAAGCCTACGGGCATAATGATCGGGCAAACTATAAATATTGATGAACCATCAGCCGATGTGTGTCCCAGTTTTCCTTACGGCTATGATAAATTAGACCGTTTGCTCAGTAAGAATTTCAAATTCAATTCTAATGAAAAATTTGTTAGAGTATTTGTTGAGTGTGTAATCGAAAAAAACGGCAGGGTAAATCCTTTTCATATTATTCGTGGACAAAGCCCAGAAATGAATAGAGAAGCTATTAGGCTTATAAGATCACTACCAAAATGGATACCCGCTAAAGTCAAAAAGCATCCTGTTCGTATGCGGTATATTTTGCCGGTGAAGTTTAGAGTTGGTTATTAAACCTTTAAATTATCTATTAAAACAAAAAGCCCCGGTTTTTTCAAACCAGGGCTTTTATATCTTTACCTAATCGCTTAATTATTCAGCGGCAGGTGCTTCTTCAGCGTCAGCGGCTTTTTTAGCTTTTGGGGCTGCTTTCTTTTTTGGAGCGGCTTCTTCAGCGGCAGGTGCTTCTGCTACCGGTGCTGCTTCAACTGCTTTAGGTGCTGCTTTTGCTTTTGGCGCTGGTGCAGCTACTTCTGCTACCGGTGCTGCTTCTAAAGGAAGTACTGATACGTATGAACGGTTATCAGCTTTCTTTTTGAAAACTACAGTACCGTCAGCCAGAGCAAACAGGGTATGGTCTTTACCGATACCTACGTTTAAACCTGGATTGTGCTGGGTACCACGCTGGCGAACGATGATGTTGCCGGCAATTGCAGGCTGAC